>NZ_JBSFHA010000067.1:0-56554 GCF_053596855.1 Streptomyces sp. NPDC001617 | reverse complement strand
CTCCGGCGTCGCCATCGGATGCCGGACATCGGTGACCTCGCCATACAGGTCAGGCAACTCGCTTGAGTTCCCGTCGGCGACCCCATGAACAAGCCGGAGAAACACCTCGCGCGGACTCAGACTCACAAGACCCCCCAAGTAATACCTAAAGGCAGCTAACGATCATTATCGCCCGATGCGGGCCGGTAGTGCGGACTGTCTCGACCAGCAGCCCCCCACCCGTCCGACCCCACCCGTGACGCTGGACGCGGACATGCGGCCTTCACCTGAGAAGTGCTCCTTCGACATCAACGGCCAGGACCCTCCACAGGTCTCATCGTTGCAGTTCAGGAGCACTTCTCGCGTCTCTGAGCAAGCGGTAGACGGCACCGCTCGCGAAAGCCCGAGGCTAACGGGCTTGTCTGGTCGAACAGGGGTCCTGATCGGGTGATCGCGGTGCCGTCGGCGCATGAGGGCAGGGCCTCGCGGGAGCTCGGGGTTGTCGAAGCCAACGAGCTGTTCCGGGAGGCCCTGTTGCCGCAGTCTTTCGCGCTCGCGCCCGCGGAGTTCAACTCACCGTCTCTGCCGTGTGACTGCCTCGCGCACAGGTTCGGCAATGCGGCGGACGGTCCTGACCGCGCCCCGTGCTACGGCTCCGACATGACGGAGGCGGGATGGCAGGTCGTGCGGGCCGTGCTGCCCGTTCCGGCCTGGCTGGAAGGGCGGGGCGGCCGCTCGGAGGGGTACTGCCATCGGCAGATGATCGACGCGGTCCGTCACGTCGTGGATAACGGCGTCAAGTGGACGTTCTCTGGGGTTTTGGTGGCTGTGGTGTGACATTGCGCCTTGTGCTGTCGTTTGGTGTATTACGGCGGTTCTTCGGGGGTGTGGCTCTTGTAGTGGATCGTTGCGATCGACACACGGAGCATGGGAACGAATGTACGAAACATTTCTCGTCTCGATGCCGTCGGGGACCCGGTACTGGACCGTGGTGGACGACGAACTGGAGGTCGTCCAAGAGGCGGACCGCTTCCTGAGGGAGGTACGCCTGGCCCGGGGCCGCGCAGAGACGACAACGAAGGCGTACGCCGAGGCGGTGACCTTGTTCCTGCGCTGGTGCGCAGGAACAAGGCGGGACTGGTCGACAGCGGCCCGGGACATGGGGCTGTTCATGGTGTGGCTGCGGTGGGCGCCGGGCAACGGTGGCCAGCGCCAGGCCGTCGTCCCGGGGCCGGGAGGACAGCCGGTCCGCGGGGATGCGCGAATCAACAAGGTGCTGACCGCGGTACGGATGTTCCGGCTTCACGCGGTGGTCAACAAGGCCGCGCCAGCCTGGGTACTTGAGCAGCTCTACGAACTGGGGGATGACCGGGATCTGCCGGTGGAGGCACGGGGCGAGAGCGGTGGGATGCGGTATCGGCTGCGGGCCCGTCACCGGCTGCAGGAGCCGGAGACGGAAGTGGACCGGGCCAGTGACGAGGAAGTCGTGGCAATGCTGCGGGCCTGTCGGTCAGCCCGGGACAGGTTGATCGTGCTGCTGCTGTCCCGGGTGGGGTTGCGTCCGGGACAGGTCGCGGGGCTGCACCGCTGTGATGTCCATGCTGATGGATTCGCGCTCGCTGGGGTGCGATGTCGAGGGGCCCCATCTGCACGTGATCCGGCGGCAGAACGTGAATGGCGCCTGGTCGAAGTCGAGGAAGTCGTGGGTGATGCCGGTGGACTTCCTGGTGGTGCAGGCCGCCGACCAGTACGCGGTGGAGCGTTACGAGATCCTCGGGGAGGACGGAAGCGACTTCTTGCTGATCAACCTCTTCCGCCCGCCCTATGGCTCGCCGGTGACCACCGGCGCGATCGGAGAGCTGTGCGAGTCTCTGTCGAGACGGGCGGGGCTGGGCCGCCAGGTTGGGCCGCGGATGTGCCGGCATGCGATGGCCAGCAACATCGTGGATGCCGGCGGCACGCTGGATGAGGTTCAGGCCCTGAAGAAGAACCCAGCCTCACCCCGTCCCTACCTTCATCCGGACCGAACTCGCCTGCGCGCGGCCGTTGACCGCGTGGCTTCGCCCCGCCTGACTGAGGGGGAGACCCGGTGAACCTGGCGGTCGCAACGCCCCAACACGGGGCAGGGGAAGACACGGTCACCACAGGGCTCATGGGCGCCGTCCAACCGGAGTTCCTGCAGCTGCTCAACTGGGATCCTCACGTCCGGGTTCTGGTGCTGCCCCGCTCGCACCCGCAGTTCAGCGGTGAGGAGTGCCTGGTGGCCGGCTGCGACAAGATGTCCTACTACGCCTATCAGAAGTGAATGTGCACCGGGTGCGCGGAGCGGTGGAAGAAGAGCGACCTGCCCTTCGAGGAGTTCGTCACCATCCAGCGTCCCGGCCGGATGGTCGGGTTCTTCCCTTGCCAGGTCGCGCACTGCGAGCGGCCGGGCAGACGGGCGACACTCCTGTGCTCATCGCATGACTATCAAAGGCGCAACGTCTACGGGCTCCCGCTGGAGGACTTCCTCGCTCACCCCGAGGTGCAACCGCTGCCAGCCCTGGGGCCTTGTCAGGTCGCTGCCTGTGACCGGCAAGGCGAGACCAGGGACGGTTACTGCACGCGCCACGCCGATCAATGCCGTGACCTCCGCCAGGAAGGCGTCTTGGAGGACGAGGATCTTTGGCGGCTGACCACCCCGGCCATCGCAGAATCCCGCAAGGTCAGCCTGCGCGGACTGCCCGACCGTGTGGTCGCCGAGATCATCTATGGCCTCCAGGAACGGATCGCCCAGGGACTCCTGCACAAGGACTACCTGCTGCGCAATTTGTGCAACAACGCCCGTGCTCGGCAAGTCACTTCACTCGACGAGCTCGACCTGGACGTTCTCACCCGCACCGACAGGACCCTGGCCAGGGGCTTCCTCAAGCACATCCGCCGCTTCGGCCTGAGCCCGGAGACCGAACGCCACAAGGACGTCTGGGACGCGAGTGTCTTCGGCCTCGGTGGCACCTTCTCTTTCACCGGGATCACCCAGCCCTGGCTGAGGGAAGGAGCCAAGGCCTGGGCCCTCGACGACATCCCCCGGCGCCGCGGAAAGAGCGGCAAGACCGCGTTCCAACGCACCCTGATGTCCCTGAGCCGTTTCTCCAAGAGCCTGCACCTGAGCCGGGATGGCCACGGCGCCGACCTGCCGGTGCTCGGGCGCACCGACATCACTGCCTTCCTGGGTTGGCTGAGCTTTCTCAACGACCGCGGCGACATCTCTGGCTGCACGCCGTACATGACCGTCCGCGACACCCGACGCGTGCTGACCCGGCTCCGGACCCTGGGCCTGACCAAGCCCGGCCAGCCCCTGCACGGCCTGGCGGACGACTTCGCCCTCCGCCAGGAGGACATCCCCGACGACCCCGAGGACTCCGAAGTCGGCCGAGACCTTCCTCCGGAAGTCATGCGGCAGCTCTGCGCCAACCTCGACTCCCTTGAGACCGTCAGCTCCACAGACGTCCGCACGGCCATCGAGCTGATCATCGACACCGGCAGGCGCCCCAACGAGATCTGCAAACTGCCATGGCAGTGCCTCGACCGGGAAAGCGACGGCAGCCCCGTCCTTGTCTACGACAACACCAAGAACCTTCGGCACGCTCGCCGACTACCGATCCCCGGCGCGACCGCCGCGCTCATCGTCAAGCCGCAACAACGCGCCCGCGCCCGCTTCCCCAACACCCCGACCGACAAGCTCAAACTCTTCCCCGCCAGCCTGGCCAACCCCCACGGCACGAAGGCGACAACCTACGAGGGGGTGTCGGCAAAGCACCGAGCCTGGGTGAAAAACCTGCCCGACTTCCAGGTCCCCATCGTGATCGTCGAAGACGGAAACCGGGTCACCACGATGCTGCCCTTCGACAAGAACAAGATCTACCCCTATGCCTACCGGCGAAGAAGGCCGGATCGCGGCCGTCAGCTGGGCCTCGCTGCGGGCAGACCTAACCAACGCGCTGGAGCGGAACAGGCGGCTGACAGTCCGGGTCCGGCAGTTGGAGAAGTGTCTGTCCGAGAGCCTCGGTGAAACCGCCTGGAAGGAATCCGGCCTTGGCGCATCCGCAGACATCGACGAACTTCAACGCCGCATCACGTTGCTCGAACAAGACCTGGCCGACATAAGGGGCCAGCTCGATGAGCGGAGCGAGGAACTTGATGCTGCGCGGGCGGCTAACCGGGAACTGACCCGGGCGCTGAACCAGGCCCGCTGACGCTGATAGGGCTCTCTGGAAATGGCTCTGCCCGCAGTGCCGTGAATGATCATGCACCAGTAGCCTCGCAGAGTGACACGCACCGAGACGCCGTGGGGTCCCTGGGAGCCGGCGGCCCTGGCCGATGTAGCGACGCTGTTCTCGTGGGTCGAGGTCCCCTGGTGGGTTGCCGGGGGTTACGCCATCGAGCTCGCGGTCGGCTACTCGTTCCGAGATCACAGCGATCTCGATGTCCTATTGCTCCGGCGCGACCAACGGGGGTGCCACTTCTCCCGTTTCGACCTGAGTTCGGGAGTCACCTGGCGCGCGTTTTCATGATCAATGTCGATGGGAATCGATGTCACTGTGCCGCTGCATCAGTGCTCGTCTGCGGGCCCGGATTCTCCAAGCCGTGCCAGCCGGCCGCCCTTTATGCCCGAGATGTCCTGTCAGGCGCTGTTTCGGTCGCCTTGACCACTCCTTTGCGCTCAGGGCTGGGCAGTCGGCGGGCCAGGGTTACCGATCTTCGATAGGGAACGCGCCAGTGCGGGGAAGGTCTTGTTCGGCCCAGGCGCCCATGGTGGCCAGCACGACCTCGAGTCGTGCGCCTGCCGGGGTGAGTTCGTACTCCACGCGGGGCGGGATCTCCGCATAGGCCGTGCGGGTGACCAGCCCTAGGAGTACGAATCGTCGCAGCCGTGAGGACAGGGTCTTGGGGCTGATCCCCGGAAGCCCGGCGCGCAGCTCGGTGAAGCGTTTCGGGCCGGTCAGCAACTCCCTCACGATCAGCGTCGCCCAGGGCCCGTCCAGCACGGTCAGGAACCGGGCGATCGGACATTCCGGCAAAGGGTGATCCAGCTCACTCATGCTCTCCCCATTAGTTCATTTGAGGGAACTGATTCCCTCAGGGAACTATAGCCGGAGCAGCCCGCACCCCCACTCCTTGGAGAACCTCATGACCGCGATCAGTACGGCCAACACCGCGAGCGAGATGGTGCGCTCGGCCACGACCACCGCGTTGCGGGTCGCCGCGCGCAACCTTGAGCTCTACGACACCGGGAACGTCGCCGGAGCGGACGAGGTGTTCGCCCCCGACGTGATCGACCACAACCCCGCTGACGGCGCCGCCTCGGGCATCGACGGCATGCGAGTGCTGATCGCCGCGGTCCGCGACGGATTCACCGGCACGCAGCACCGGATCCTGTTCCAGCAGGAGCTTCCCGGCGGCTGGGTGGTCCTCCACTGGCGGATGACCGGGACCCACACCGGAGACGCCTTCGGCTTCGCCGCCAGCGGCAACCCGGTCGACATCACCGGCACCGACATCGTCCGCGTTGTCGACGGCGAGATCACCGAGATCTACCACGTCGAAGAACTGCTCAAGCTCACCCAACAGATCAGCACCGGCACGCAGCCGGCCTGAAGATCGAGACCTTCTCGGACCACGCCTGCCCCCGAGCCCTGATCGGCACCCGCCGCCCCGACGCGTCGTACTCGTTCCAGGGGCCAGTCCGGGAAAGGCACGCCGGCGGCCATGAGCGGGTGGGGCGGCGGGCCATCGGCCCGCCGGAGCCTCCGTCCCTGACCGGGGGCGGGCTCAGCCGGCCGCGGCGCGTTCGGCCTGCGCCTTGGTGTGGGCGAGGCGGTAGGACTCCGCCCCGGTCTGGACGATCGCACCGTGAAGGTCCGCCGGTCGACGATGGCCGTGCCGTGTCGCCTCGCCGCACCTCGTGGACCGCAGTGCCGGACGCTCGCCGACCCGGTCCCGCCGCCACGGCCGTCACCGCTGCCCAGCTCCGGCAGGCCGCTTCACGAATGCCATCCGCGACACCGGGATCGGCGAGTACGGGGCTTTCCCGGACCTGACCCCAGCACCGTCACCACGTACGCGCACGACCTGCGCTGACGCGGCCGTCGCCGTCGGACGAACCGCCGCGGAGCCGTACGCTCCCCGGCAGCAACTCCCGGCGAAGATCGCGAACATTCAACTCATCGCTCAGCATCTACCGAGCCGCCATACCGCTCACCCGTTTACAACTTGCCCGTCCTCATATCGGCACTGCTCTTGAGGATCGCAGAGTCGAGGCTCCAGTTCTCCGGTTGGACCCTCTCCCAGAGACTGCCTTTACCGAGTTCCCTTCCCACCTGGTCCTCCCGGCGGAACCACTCCTCAGCACTCCTGATCCTGTTGGGGTGGATTTCGTCGAGCAGAGCGTAATCCCGGGTGATGATTCCGTGCTTCCACGTATTCCAGAAGCCCGTGAAATTGTCCCGGAAGCTCATGGTGCTTTTGTCGTTGGGATCGGCGTTGTAACCAGCAGGCTGATCAGCAATGCCCTTCACGTCCGGCGCGTTCCAATAAGTGTCCAGATCAGTGTCGATGTACTGCGCCGGATGCCCGGTGACCTTCTCGAACGCCGCAGCCATGTCGGCATAGGTCATGTGCTCGATGGCGACTTCGAGGTCCATGCCATTCGCGCGCTCCGGATGGTCGAAGAGCCAGCGAACGTAAAAGCCGCAGTCTTCCAGTGCCACGTGAGGAACGGCTCCCTCGCCGAGAGGGACTCGCCACGTGACGACACCGTTTTCAACGCTGGGCGTCATGGGCGTGAGCGGTGAGATCACCATCTCAATGTAGGGACCTGACGTGAAGACCGCTGCCCCCATCCGGTCCCTGTTCTTTTCATTTTGAAACAGCACCCATTCGGCCATGCGGCCTTTACCGTCATAATGCCCGGTGCGGAACCTCGAGTCGTAGCCGGACTTCTTGAGGGTGTAGTCGAGGTTTCCGTAGACGAAGAACTTGATTCCTTCTTCAATCGCTATCTCGTAACTGCGGATCGCCCAGTAGGTCTCCGTTTTCTCACCGGTGTTGAATCCGTCGATGTTGATGAATACGCCGTCACAGCCTCTAAACCCTTCCCGCAGCACGTCCTCGTCGGCGAACGACCCTTCGAGGAGGGAGACGTTGCCGAGCGCGAGGAGCGCCTGGGCTCGGGGCGAGCTGGAATCGCGCGTGAGAACCCGGACGGAGTATTTCTTGTCGGCGACAAGAGAGCGGACGATGGGCATTCCTTGAGCCCCCGTACCGCCGATCACGAAGATATTGGAGGTGGTGTGAGAAGACATGGCGTTCGACTCCCGAGGTTGAGTACGCACGTGATCAGTACGCGAGGGACGCGGCGCGTTCGAGACTGCTCTACATCAGCCCGGCGATCGAGAATCCCTCCGGGAAACCGATCGGTTTCCAACACGTTACACCGATCGGTTTCCGTGCGGCAAGGTCTCAGGCAGTGGCACCTCGACGACCTCACGATCCCGGGCACGGAAGGCGCCCATCACGGTCGGCCAGGACAGATGCAGGTGCCAGGCAGCCTGGATGACCGGAGACCCGGCAACCCTGCACCGGCGCCCGGCCGTCGTCCGCAATCCCGGCAGACACGCGTCGGCCGGCACCGGACTCTTCGCAACGGGTTGAACCTGTGGCGGCCGGAGCCCTGCGCCTTCCTCCCGTTGAGCCGGGAGGGAGGTTTGTCGACGCTCCATCGCAACGCGCATCCGTCTGCCCGGGGAGCTCCAAAGGCGATGCGTCAGCGCATGCCTGCCGCATCGAGCAGGAAGGCCGCCATGGGCGCGACGAGCCCCGTCAGCTTGTCGGCGCCGATCCCCGCACGGGCGCTGGCGCCATCGAAGACCACCATCAGCTGCCGGGCCAGCCGTCCCGGATCGCTCACCCCTCCCTGTTCGGCCTCGGCACGGAAAAAGGCCATCAGGTTCCCCTTGACCCGGTGGGCCACCCGGCTGGCGGGGTGGCGCTGATCCCTCAGGCCGATCTGCACAGCCAGGTACGCACAGCCCCGGAATTCCGGCGCCCCCGCCTGCGACTCCAACTGCTCGAAGACATGCAGGATCCGCCCCCGGGCGGCGTAGGAAGCGGCTCGCCGCTCCAGGCCCGCCGCCAGCAGGTCGTCCTTGCTCTCGAACAGCTGGTACACCGAGCGCTTGGACACCCCCGCCGCTTGCACAACGCCTCGACGCTGATTGTGACGCCGTCGCGGTAGGCGAGCGTGGCCGCTGCCTCCAGCAGCCGCTCTCGGGACGTCGGCTTCGCCTGTTCAGTCATGATGTGAGGCTTACTCGGCTTTCCGTAATCTGGCGGTCCATGGCTTCGGCCGGGCGCTGGCTGAACAGACTGCGCGGGGCGATGACGCGCCAGCCGACGATTCGTCGGCTGGCTCATCCGGCTTCGGCTCCGTGGGGATGCGGGTTTTAGGGTTTGAGTACCGCCAGTACATCGTCGAGCGAGACGTTGGCGGGGTCGCTCATATCGACACCATCGAACGTCTGCCAGACATAGGACGCCGCCCCGCTCTCCCGCAGCGGATGCAAGTCGGCCAGGGTCGGATCGTCCCGGAAGCTGATGAACGCCTCTTCGGACTCCCATTCAACGAGAAACAGGACCTGCCGCGGCGCGATGTCACCGGCTACACTGTCTCGGAAACGACCGAACGCCACCATTCGACCACCATACTGCGGAGCCGCTTCGGGCAAACGACTGAAATACGCGAGGTACTTCTCCAAGTCGACCACGTCAAACATATTCAGGGCGTAAAACTTCTTCTTCTGCGAATTCGCACTCATTGTTAATGCTCCCTCCGGTTTCATGAATCTGTGTTCGCTTCTCTAGGCGGGCGGGTCACTGGCAGCAGGACGCCGGCATTGTTGATGATGGCGCTGACGAAGGCCACGATTTATGACATCTGAGAGACTGGCTGGCAGAATGAACATCCAGTGCCCGAGTGAAGACTGAGGTCGGGGGAATCTGAGTAGTGTGTCTTTTGTTCGGGTAATCTGCCCGCTGGACGCTCGTGGGCCTCACGCGACCGAGTTCAACAGGTCGGCCAGGACATCGGGCCTTTCCAGCGCGATGAAGTGCCCCGCTCCCGGCACCTGTGTGAAGTCGGCGGCCGGCAGCAGCTGCTTGTTGGCTTCCCGGTCGGAGGGTCGGGACCAGTCCTTCTCGCCGTAGACGAGGTGGACCGGTGCCTTGACCGCGGGGTAGCGCGAGCGGGCGGCGATGAGGCTGGGCAGGCTCTGGTACACGGCCCGGGCGACAGTCGGGTAGCCGGGGCGGCCGCCCACCTGGAGGAGCTCGTCGACGTAGTCCTCGCGCAGTGCGCTCTTGTCGCCGAGGCCGCCCTGCAGGATCCTGCGGACGACGGGCTTGGGCTCCACCCCGGCGACCACCGGACCTACCCCTGGGGCGAGGACACCGGTGACGACCACGCGGGCGAGGAGGCTCGACCGGGCGATTCCGCCGCGGAAGTCGTAGGTGTTCACCGAGACGACGCGTCGTACCCGCTCCGGGAGATCGGCCGCTGTGGTCAGGGCGAGCACCGCTCCCATGGACTCCCCGACCAGTGTGACGTCGTGGAGGTCGAGTTCGGTCAGGAGCCTCTTGACGCCCGCGCGCATGGCCGGCTCGTCGTACGACGCCCCGGGCACGATCTCGGAGTAGCCCATCCCCGGCAGGTCGAGGGCGTACACGGTGTACCGGTCCGCGATCAGCGGGATGAGGAGGCGGAAGTGCTCGGCCTGGGTGCGCACGGTGTGCAGCAGGACCAGGGGGGCGCCGGTGCCCGCCTTGAGGTAGCGCAGGGTCCCCTCGCGGCCGCCGGATCCCGCGCGCGGGGCGAGGGTGTGGCTGGTGGTTCCCGGAATGTGGATCGTGGGACGTGACTCGTGGCTGGGCATCTCGCCGACTCCTTGTGTGTACGGGGGTTAGTTCGCCAGCTGGGCGTACAGTCCGGCCAGGTCGCCGGCCAGGCCCGCCTTGACCTGCCGTGAGATGTCGTCGGCGAGCACCTCGTACGCACCCGTCTCGACGCCGTCGAGGGCGAGGGCAGCGACAGCACGGGGGTCGGACTTGGGCGCCTCGACACCGGCCGCGAGGTCCGTGTCGACGTAGCCGACGTGCAGTCCGGTGACGGCGATGCCGCGCGGCTGCAGCTCCAGGCGCAGGGAGTTGGTCTGCGACCAGAGGGCGGCCTTGGAGGCGCTGTAGGAGCCGCCGAGCGCGATCCAGGAGAGCACGGAGTGCACGTTCAGGAGGTGGCCGCCGCCGTTGCGCTCGATGAGGGGCACGAAGGCGCGGGTGAGAAGCAGCGGACCGTAGAAATTGGTCTCGAACTCCCGGCGCACGTCGTCCACCGGGGAGTCGAGGAACGACGCGCCGACCGAGGCACCGGCGTTGTTGATCAGCACGGTCACGTCTTGCGCCTGCGCGGCGGCGGCCGCCACGGAGGCCGGGTCGGTGACCTCCAGCGCCACCGGGACCGCGTCGGGGTGCGTCACACTGCGCGGATCGCGGGCCGTGGCGTAGACCTTGCCGGCACCGCGCGCGTACAGCTCTTCCACCAGGGCCTTGCCGATGCCTCGGCTGCCGCCGGTGACGAAGACGTTGGCGCCCTTGAGTGCGGTCATGACTGCCTCCACAGAATGAGAAACCGATCGGTTTCCATCACGGTAAACCGATCGGTTCCAAGGCGCAAGCCCAACCGGCTCCCCGGACTCACCGGGGCGTTCCGTACCCGTGGATCCCCGGGATGACGAGCCCGCCACCTGTCTGACCGGCCTGGTCGATGTCGGCGTCGTCCAAGCCGAGCCGGAGCTTGAGGTCGAGTTTTCCGACCGTGTCGTAGAGCCACTCCGGGACGGTGTCGGGCGCGAGATGGAGGCGCAGGACTGGGGGCAGGGGGATGCCTTCGACGCCGGAGAGGGGGCCCGTCAGGTTCTCGACGTACATGGTGATGCGGCCGCCTCGCTGTGTGGACGTCGAGCCGGGCGCTCCGTTGATGTGCTGGATCTGCCCGCCGACGGGTGCGGCCATCTACAGGTCGCGGATCGTGGCGGCCGCCGCGGAGAACTTGAGCACTCGCTTGGGGGTGGCGGCCGTGTCCACGGTCACCACGCCACCGACGGCGAGGTCGTGCAGTTCGAGGCGGCTTCCCTTCATGGTCCAGGACTCGGCGGCGAACCGACCGGCGCTCTTGCCCTCGGGGACCTTGGGATCGCTGATGTCGCAGATGCGGGAGGCTCCAGTGGTGGGCTTCCGCTGGGGCGACGTCTCGGTGGTCCGGCGGCCTGGAAGATCCAGACCAGGACCCCGAAGGTCGCGGTCGGTGACGCACCGACCAAGTACGCCTGGGGCGTCCTGTGGTCTTGGCAGTGCTGCGCAAGGTGTCCGACGCCGATATGAGCGCTCCGCCTGTAGGACAGCTGTGCCGCGATGCCGATCAGCCAGTCGCTTGGCGGGGCAGCGTCGTCGGCCTACGCGGGCTTCAACCCTGTCGGGCCAGTCCCGGGCCAGAAGCGACCCGTTCACTTGCGCCTGGGAAACCGATCTGTTTTCCTAGCTGGAAACAGATCGGTTTCCGGCTGCTGGTCGGCCTATGACCAGCGACTTAAGGGGAAATGTGAGTACCACCTTCGACCGCGGGGCGCCCGCCTCCGGGAAAACAGACTCGGGCCGCCGCGGCTCCCATGCCGTGCGCTGGTGGGTGCTCGTCGTGCTGGGCGTGGCGCAGCTCATGGTCACGCTCGATGCGACCGTCGTGAACATCGCGCTGCCCGAAGCCCAACATAACCTCGGCTTCAGTGACGGCAGCCGGCAGTGGGTCATCACGGGGTACGCCCTGGCGTTCGGCAGCCTGCTGCTGCTCGGGGGCCGACTGGGCGACCTGTTCGGCCGGCGTACGACCTTCGTGACCGGCCTGATCGGTTTCGCGGCCGCATCCGTCGTCGGCGGCGCGGCCGGCGGCTTCGACATACTCGTCGTGGCCCGTGTGGCCCAGGGCCTGTTCGCCGCGCTGCTCGCGCCCGCGGCGCTCTCACTGCTCAGCGTGACCTTCACCGACCCGGCCGAACGGCCGAAGGCGTTCGGCATCTTCAGTGCGCTGTCCGGTGCGGGCGCCGCGGTCGGACTCCTGCTCGGCGGCATGCTCACCGAATGGGCGTCGTGGCGCTGGGTGATGTACGTGAACGTCATTTTCGCGGGCGTCGCTCTGGTCGGTGCGTTGCTGTTGCTGGCCAAGCCCGTGGTCACCGAGCGGCCCAAGATCGACATTCCCGGTACCGTCGTGGTGAGCGCCGCGCTGTTCGGCGTCGTCTACGGGTTCGCGCATGTGGAATCCACCAGTTGGACCGACCCGGTCGCCCTCGGCTCCATGATCAGCGGCGTGGTGCTGCTCGCGGTATTCGCCTGGCTGGAGCTCAGGGTCGCGCATCCGCTGCTGCCGCTGCGAGTCGTGCTGGACCGGACCCGAGGCGGTTCGTTCCTGGCCGTGTTCGTCCTGGGCATGGGGATGTTCTCGATCTTCCTGTTCCTGACCTATTACCTGGAGGCCAGCATCGGCTACTCGCCGATCGAGGCCGGTCTGTCCTTCCTGCCGATGGTCGGCGGCATCGTCGCCTCGTCGACCACGGTGCCTTCGCTGCTGCTGCCCAAGGTCGGCCCGAAGGTCGTGGTCAGCGTCGGCTTCCTGGTCTCCGCATCCGGTATGGCCCTGCTGACCCGGCTCACGTTGAACAGCGACTACGTCGCCGACATCATGCCGGGCATGATCCTGCTGGGACTCGGTATCGGTGGGGTGATGACCACCGCGTTCCAGGGTGCGACGGCAGGCGTGCACCACGAGGACGCGGGCGTCGCCTCGGCGCTGATCAACACCAGCCAGCAGGTGGGCGGCTCGATCAGCACGGCGCTGCTGACCACCGTTGCCTCATCGGCCGCGACCGACTACCTGTCCTCGCACAAGCCCGGCGCCCTGACCGTGGCCCAGGCCGGCGTCGAGAGCTACACGGCCACCCTGGCGTGGGGCGCCGGGATCTTCGTGGTCGGTGCGGTGCTCACGGCGCTCCTGATGCCGAATACGGCTCTGGCGCCGTCGGAGGGCGAGCCTGTGATCGCCCACTGAGCCTGAATCCACCGTGGTGAGAAATGTCCTGCGCTGATGGGTGCCTCCAGGCACACATCAGCGCAGGACAGGGGCATCTCCGAGACGGTCCCGTACGTTCCCTCCTCAGCAAACCCGTCATCGCCGGTCGAGGGCACGCACGATGGGGGCCGAGCTTCCGAGGCCGGCGAGACACACCGCCCATTCTGGAGACCGCGGCGGCGACGCCGAACCGACTCGGCCATGGGCGGCGCCGTAGCACACTCCGGCCAATACCGTAAACCGATCGGTTTTCAATGGGCCTGAATGGAGTTAACCTCGGGATATGACCACCGAAGCAATGTCAAGCTCCCGAGAGCGACTGCTGGAGGCAGCGGCCACGCTGACCTACCGAGACGGCGTCAACATCGGTGTCGACACGCTGTGCAAAGCAGCGGGGGTGTCCAAGCGCTCCATGTACAAGCTGTTCGAGCGCAAAGACGAACTGCTGGCGGCGAGCCTGGAGGAACGCGCCTCCACCTATATGGCGGCACTCCTTCCCGCGACGGACGACAACCGTCCACCCCGCGAGCGAATCCTGCATGTCTTCGAACAGGCGGAGAAGCAGGCGGGCGCACCCGACTTCCAGGGCTGCCGGTACCTCGTCGTACAGATCGAGCTCAAGGACCCGAACCACACCGCGAGCCGGGTGGCCCATCGGGTCAAGGAGAACCTGACCGGCTTCTTCCGCGCCGAGGCGGAACAGGGCGGGGCGAGCGACCCGGACCTGCTGGCCCGTCAGCTGATTCTGGTCTTCGACGGCGCCAGCGCCCGTGCCGGAATCAAAGCCGACACACAGGCCGGGCTCATCACCCCCACCGTGGCCACCCTGCTCGATGCGGCGGACATGCGCTGACGCATCGCGTGACGGGCGGCCTCGGCGAGCCATGCGCTCGGTGAGCCGCAGCCGAGCACCGGCGACCGAGCAACTCCCATGGTTCCACGCCCGTTGCCGACCGAAGGCCCGCACCCCGCCCCGACTCGCGGGCTGACCTCTGACCGCCCGGCGATCGATCGCCCACGTCCGCGAGGAACTTGATCGACAGCCCGAAGGAGAGGCTCGCCACTTGGGCTTGCGCGCGAAAACCGATCGGTTTACGGTGGTTAAACTGATCGGTTTCTCGCCCGTGGTGGCACGCCATGTACCCACACCCCCAGGAGCACGGATGACTGCCGCGCGTGACACCGAAGGGCAACCCGCCCATCCCCCGCTTCCGGCGAAGCTGGCGGCCCACCCGTCGGTACAGGCCGTACTCGCCCGACGCAGGGCCGGTGACGTGGGCCGCCCGCCCGCGGTGATCGACGCGGCCTGGGTGCGCGAACTATGCCTGGCAGCCGGCGCCGACGACGCCGCCGCGGTCAGCCTGGACCACCCCGACCTGGCCGGCGAGCGCGAACACGCACAGTCCGCACTACCCGGCACCCGCACCCTGATCGCGATGGCGGTCCGGATGAACCGCGACAACTGCCGCTCCCCCGCCCGCAGCGTGGCCAACCAGGAGTTCCACCAGACCGACGAACAGGCCAACCACGCCGCCCGCAGCGTCACCCAGGCCCTCCAGGACGCCGGCTACCGCGCGCTCAATCCCTCCGTCGGCTTCCCCCAGGAGATGGATCGCTTCCCCCGCGAGCGGATCTGGGTGGTGGCACACAAGACGGTCGCGGTGGCCGCCGGGCTCGGCGTGATGGGCCTGCACCGCAACGTCATCCACCCGAAGTTCGGCAGCTTCATCCTGCTCGTGACCGTCCTGGTGGACGCCGAGGTGAGCGAGTACGGACAGGCACTGGACTACAACCCCTGCATCGACTGCAAGCTGTGCGTCGCCGCCTGTCCCGTCGGCGCCATCGCCAAGGATGGCGCCTTCGACGCACTGGCCTGCACCACGCACAACTACCGCGAGTTCATGAGCGGGTTCACCGACTGGGCGCAGACCGTGGCCGACAGCGAGGACGCCGCCGACTACCGCTTGCGGGTCACCGATTCCGAGAGCGCCTCCATGTGGCAGAGCCTGTCCTCGCCCCCCGGCTACAAGTCCGGCTACTGCCTGGCCGTCTGCCCCGCCGGCGAGGACGTCCTGGGCCCCTACCTGGACGACCGCAAGACGTTCATGGACACCGTGCTGCGCCCGCTCCAGGACAAGAAGGAGACCCTGTACGTCCTGCCGGGCTCGCACGCGCAGGAATACGCCCGGCGCCGCTTCCCCCACAAGCCCGTCAAAGAAGTCACCGGCGGCTGGCAGCCCCCGGCGAAACGCGCCACGTCCGCCGATCGGGAGACACGTACGCCATGAGCGACCGTCACTCTTTCGCGACCGAGAGGGACTGCACCGCATCCTGGCGGATACGAGGCCGGAGAGGACCGCCGTACCGGCATGACGGCAGGTCGCCCAAGACGGGCCATTACTCGGAGTGGCCCCGGTGTGCGCCGTCCTGACGGGGACGACAGGCGCGCACACCGTCATGGCTCGGCGACGGCCCTTCCCCCAGGCCGTCGCCGAGCCTCTCTCCCGGAGGCCCCGGAAACCGATCGGTTTTCATTTCGTCCGTTTCGGGTTAACCTCGCGGTATGACCACCGAAGTGAAACTGAGCCCCAGGGAGCGGTTGCTGGAGGCGGCGGCCACACTCACCTACCGAGACGGCGTCAACATCGGCGTAGAGGCGCTGTGCAAGGCGGCGGGGGTGTCGAAGCGCTCCATGTACCAACTGTTCGAGAGCAAGGACGAACTCCTGGCAGCAAGCCTGAAGGAGCGTTCCTCCGCCTACGTGGCGACCCTCCTGCCTGCGGCGGACGACGGCCGGTCGCCGCGCGAGCGGATCCTGCACGTTTTCGGGCAGGTGGAATCGCAGGCAGGAGCGCCCGAGTTCCGGGGCTGCCGGTATCTGGCCGTGCAGATCGAACTCAAGGACCCGAGCCACCCGGCGAGCCGCGTGGCCCATCAGGTCAAGGCGAATCTGACGGCCTTCTTCCGTGCCGAGGCCGAGCAGGGCGGGGCAGGCGATCCGGGTCTGCTGGCCCGGCAGCTCAGCCTGGTCTTCGACGGCGCGAGCGCCCGCGCGGGGATTCAGGCCGACAACCTGACCGGGCTCGTCGCGCCCACCGTGACGACCCTGCTCGACGCGGCAGGCGTGCGCTGACGCATCGCCGCCCAGAAGACTCCCTCACCTCCCGGCACCCACGGGAAGCCCGATGGCCGTCAGCATGTTGCCGAGCATGCCGCAGGCGAAGAAGCTTGCGGTCTCGTCGGCATCAGCGCCCAGCGACAGGTGCACGGTGTCCCAGATACTCATCCAGCCGGCCCGGACTACCTCACCGATCAGGCCATCGCCCTGCTCCTCGGCGGCCGCCACGGCGGCATATCCCTGCATCTGCATCAGGAGCGTTTCGGGGCGCGTCGAGATCAGCTGCGCATAGGCGTCCGCCATCACCTGCCGGGCTCGCTCACCCCCCTCCACCCCGTCAGCCGCCCTCGCGAAAGCCAAGCGAGTGTCTTCCATGCTCCGCACCAGAGCGGCGACGAAGATCGCCCTCTTGTCCGGGAAAAGCCGGAAGAGATACGGCTGCGTGACGCCGACCCGCTCGGCGATCGCCGCGGTGGTGGTGCCGCGGTAGCCGGCGATCGCGAACTCGGCGATCGCCGCGCGAATGACGCTCTCACGCCGCTCCTGCGCACTGATCCTGCCCATGACGGCATTCTCCCTGCTTGAACCTACACGCGGAAACCGATCAGTTTATTGTGGTGGAAACTGATCGGTTTCGAGTGCGCGCGGGAGTCCAGGATGACGGCAGATCAGCCGGTGGCCTCGTGACGGGTGCGTTATCCGGCATCGGGAAGGACACCGCGCTCGCCTTGGTCGCAGCCGGATTCAACGTGGTCGGCACAAGCCGCGACACCTCACGCGTCACCCCGCTCGACGGCATGACGTTCCTCGGGCTCGACGTCGCCAGGGACAGCTCGGTCATCGTCAGGTCCAGGAGGTGAGCGAGCGGTTCGGGCGGATCGACGTCCTGGTCAACAACGCCGGCGTCGGCTCGATGGGTGCGGCCGAGGAAACCTCCGTCGAGCGCGCCCGGTCCGACTTCGACACCAACGTCTTCGGGGTCATGCGCATGGTGAACGAGGCCCTGCCGCACATGCGTGCCCAGCGACGCGGGCGCATCATCAACATCTCGTCCGTGCTCGGGTTCCTGCCCCAGCCCTACATGGCCGCCTTTGCCGCCTTCAAGAAGGCGGTCGAGGGCTACACCGCGTCCCTCGACCACGAGATCCGCGACCACGGCATCCGGGCACTCATCATCGAAGTCGCCGGCCAGGCCCGCCTTGACCTGCCGCGAGATGTCGTCGGCGAGCACCTCGTACGCGCCCGTCTCGACGCCGTCGAGGGCGAGGGAGGCGACGTCACGCGGGTCGGACTTGGGCGCCTCTACGCCAGCCGCGAGGTCTTGTCCACGTATCCCACGTGCAGTCCGGTGACGGCGATGCCGCGCGGCTGCAGCTCCAGGTGCAGGGAGTTGGTCTGTGACCACAGGGCGTCGGTGGATCACTCAGTTGCCCTCAGAGACACTCCAACCAGCGATAGCACCACAGCTGTTGCACTAGCTAGAGTTCGACCACGAGTGGCTGAGCTGCACAAACCCGAGGTGCACACCACTACGACAGCCTCACTCCCCCAGAGAAGCGGAGAACCTGCCTGCGGATTTCCCGCCGTTCAAACGGGTGCACGCCTTCGCCCGCCGCTGGCAGATCCAGGGCCTGCTCACCGAACTCCACGACCGGTTGCGCGACCGTGTCCGGGCCAGGGAGGGCCGCGCGGTGGACCCGACCGCCGCGATCGTGGACTCGCAGTCACGCGGGCAGCACCGAACGTCCCCCGCTCGACGTCCGGCTGGGACGGCGGGAAGAAGGTGGGCGGCCGCAAGCGACACCTGGTGGTGGACTGCCTGGGCCTGGGCCTGGTCCTGGTCCTGGCCGTCGCGGTGACCGCGGCGAGTGTGCAGGACCGCGACGCCGCGGTCGGGCTGTTGGAGCGGCTGCGCGGACTGTACTTCTCCGTCCGCCTGGTGTGGGCGGACGGCGGCTATGCGGGGCGGCTGGTCGACTGGGCGGCCGAGAAACTCCAGCTCACCCTGGAGATCGTCAAACGCACTGACGACACGGCGGGGTTCGTGGTGCTGCCGCGCAGGTGGGTTGTGGAGAGAACGCTGAGCTGGCTGATGCGCTCACGGCGCCTGGTGCGCGACCACCAGACGCTGCCCGCCATACACGAGGCCATGGTCCTGTGGTCCATGACCATGCTCATGAGCGGCCGCCTCGCCGGACGCCGCCCAGGCGCCTTCACCCCGCGGTCGGCACCGCAAGCGCGGTGAACACTCCGCACCTGCCGGGCCCATCCCCGCTCCACCAGACGTTTCGCCTTCGACCGCAGCCCCTCGACCTTCGCCGGGACCACCTCAAGCCCCACAGCCGCGGCCAACTGCTGGCAGCGCATGCCCTCCCGGCCCGCCTCCGACTCCAGCACCGACACGATCCTCTGGTAGTCCGGCGCGAGGGCCGACGCCGCCATGCCCTCCACCCGCCGCGGCACGGGCGAGCCCGCCACCGCGCTCCGCGCCGGCTCCGCGAGCACGGACGGCGGCTCGGCCAGCACCTCGGCCACCGTTGCACGGGCTTCCACCAGCCTCTGAAGCGTGAGTTCCGCCGCAGCGAGTGCGGCCTGCAATCGCTCGGCCTCCTCCCACAACCGGGCCACCTCTTCCCGGACCTTCTTCTCCCGGGCCTCCCGCACACCGAGCACCGACGGCACCAGCCACCTCCACGAGCCAGACGAGCGGACGAACCACGCCCATCTCTCCCGCCAGCGACCGGAGTTCATCCACGCAGACCTCGAACTAAACGATCACGTTCGGAAAGCGGATGGCGCTGAGGGACGTAAGGTCAGTCTCGTCAATTCTGCTCGTCAACCGAGAGCTGGCCGCGGGACCGTTGAAGCGCCTTCCCGGGCAGTGCCGCCCGCCAAGGAGGACGACGCGGGCCCCGGTGCAGCAGTCCGCCGACGCGGAAGGTCCCCGCGCATCTGCCACGGCAGGGCCAGGCCCCGAGCGCGGCGCTGGCCCCCAATCTGCCGAGCGGCCTGCGTCCGCTGCGCGTCTCGGACGCAGTCGAAGAGTGTGCACCTCGTGCGGGGGACCGTCACCGCCAGGGCCATCCGTGCGGCGACGTGTGCACTGGTCACCGGCTCGTAGGGTGCCGGGATCCGTCGTGCCGGCGGGGGCCGGTGAGAGTTCCGGGCTGCTGCCAGTCCGGCACGGAGGTGCGGGCGGGCCGCCACACCGGGTGGGCGCGGCGGCCGCATGTGGGATTGGCTCGTGAGTCTGGTCAGTCAGTCTGCAACAGGCCGCGCAGCTCAGCGGTGTCGATGATGTGGGCCCGTGAGGGGAAGACTTTGTGGAGCAGGACGTTGTGGACTTCGGTGTCTGGGTCGGCGACGCCGTCGGACAGGACGTAGAGCTGGTAGTCGCGGTCGGCCGCGTCGATGACGGTGGACAGGACGACGCCGCTGGTGCTGATGCCAGAGACGACCAGAGTGGTGATGCCGCGCTCACGCAACTGTTGGTCGAGGTCGGTGGTGGACATGCCGCCGGAGCGGAGCTTGCGCACGGTGATGTCGCCGTCCTGGGGAGCCAGACGCTCGTGGATGGCGGTGGCAGGGTCCGCGTGGTGCATGACGCGGTGGCGGGCCAGCGGGGCGAAGGATTTGTTGATGGCCGGGATCGCGTCCCAGTCGGCGTCGGTGAAGCCGACGCGTACGTAGGCGATGGTGCCGCCGTTTGTTCGAACGTCGGCGATAGCCCCTTCCACGCGACCGAGCAGCGCGTTGCGGTCCCCGCCTTCTGGCAAAGCGGCCAGGATCGCGGGCTGGTAGTCCATGACGAGAAGTGCGGTGTGCACGGGGTCAAGTACGGGAGCAGTGCTCACGTGAGTGTTCTCCTTGCTGGTGTGCGACCGATCGAGGCAGACGCGTCGACGGAGTCTGCGGCCGGCGGGCTTCAGCGGCGAGTTGCGGTGTGTCATGAGTGGCCACGAGCCAGTTCCGGCTCGTGCTGCGGCATCTGGTCGCGCCGGGGAAGCAGGAGCGGGGTGGCCAGAATGAGCAGTCCCGCGGCTGTGAGAGCGGTGCGTGGGCTGCTGATGTCGGCGAGCAGCCCGGCGAGCGCGGTGAGGACGGCGATGGACGCCTGCTGGCCGATTGACCAGGCTGTCAGGGTGCGGGCGACGAGATGCTTCGGCGTGCGTTCGAGCCTGTAGGTGGCGAGCACCGGGGTGTACAGGCTCATGTTGATGATGATTGCCAGCTCGACGGCCATCACGGTGAGGAGGCCGACGACGCCGGGGCGGACGAAGGCCAGGCCGATCAGCCAGGTGGCGCGCAGGGTGCCGACGGTCCGGAAGACCGCGTGCTGGCCGTAGCGGGCCACGACGCGGTGGGCCAGCCGGGAGCCGACGAGTCCGCCGAGGCATGGAGCGGCGAAGGCGAGGGCGTACTGCCAGGGTGGGAACCCGAGCTGGCGAAGCAGGAGCACGGCCAGTAGCGGCTCGGTGGCCATGATCAGACCGCCGACGAGCATGTTGTTGAGGTAGAGCGACCGCAGACCGGGGTGGCCCATGATGTGTCGCCAGCCGTCGAGCAGTGCGCCTGCCCGGACCGGGCTCTTTTCGGTCGTTCGCGTTGCTTCTTCGTGGCCGCGGATCGCGGTGATGCCCAGCGCGGAGAGCAGGTAGCTGAGCGCGTCGGCGACCACGGTGGTGACCGGCCCGAACAGGCCGATCGCCGCCCCGCCCAGTGGTGGCCCGACCGCGATGGAGCTCCAGTTCGTGGACTCGAACCGCGCGTTGGCGACGAGGAGGTCGTCCGGTCGGACGAGGGCTTTGAGGTAGGCGCCGCTGGCCGCGTTGAAGGCGATCTTGGCTGTGGCGACTACGGCCGAGACCACGAGCAGTTGGACGAAACCGAGCCATCCGAAGGCGTAGGCGACGGGGATCGTCGCCATGGCCGTAAACCGGGTCAGGTCCATCATGATCATGACCGGGCGCTTGCGCCGGAACTCCACCCACGGCGCGAGCGGCACCGCGATCAGCGCGCCCACCGCAGGCCCCACCGCGGACAGTGCGGACACCTCGGCGGGTCCGGCATGCAGCACCAGCACGGCGATCAGCGGCAATGCCCCGAACCCCAGCCCGGACCCGTAGGCGCTCACCGCATATGACGCCCACAGCCAGCCGAACTGCCGGCCCAACCGTCTCCTGCCCACCATGCTCAACGCACCCCCCTTGAGGTCCCACCCGAACAAACTGACGTTGACCGATGAGAGATAAGCGGGCAGGACAACAGCAGGTCAAACAACTGACCTGCCAGCAATCCACAACCACCAGTTGTTCACTAAGGTGGGTCGGCGTGGATCTCGAAGCAGTACGTACCTTCATCGCCGTCGCGGAAGCGGGCCAGTTCCAGAAAGCCGCCGCCGACCTGTCGATCACCCAGCAGGCCGTGTCCAAACGCATCGCCGCGCTGGAGCGCACCCTCGGCGTGCGGTTGTTCACCCGTGCCCCACGCGGCGCTGAGCTCACCATCGATGGTCAGGCGTTCCTGCCCCACGCACGCGAGCTGCTGCGCGTCGCCGAGCGTGCAGGCGCGTCCGTGCGCCCCGGCCGCCGTCCGCTGCGCGTCGACGTGCTCGCCTCGCGCAGCGCGCAGTCGGGCCTGATGCGCGGTTTCCACCGCGCACACCCCGACATCGACCTCGACGTGATGATGCTCTTCGACATCGAGACGGCCGTCACCGCCATTCTCTCCGGTGCGATCGACGCGTCCTTCCGGGCCGTCGCCGCGCCCGGCCGGCCCCTGCCGGAGGACATCGCCTCCGTCCGGGTCCTCGACGAGCCGCTCCAACTCCTCACCGGCCCCGCCCACGCACTTGCGGGCGCCCGGTCGGTGACCGTCGCCCAGCTCACCGGGCACCGGATCTGGATGCCCGGCATCGCCCCCGGTACCGAGTGGGGCGCCTACTACGACGACCTCGTCGCCGAGTTCGGCCTCACCATCGAGGTGACCGGCCCCAACTTCGGCACCGACGCGCTCCTCGACACCATTTCCGACACCCCGGCCCTGGCCACCTTCATAGGCGAGCCCACCCGCCTCATCTGGCCCGCCGACCACGGCCTGCGCCGCATCCCGGTGACCGACCCGACACCCGTCTACCCGCACTCGCTCCTCTGGCACCGCGACAACCCCCACCCAGCGCTGGCCACCCTCCGCACCCACCTCGCCGCCACAGCGGCCGGCCACGACGCCGCCGGGACCTGGAGGCCGGGCTGGGTGATTCCGCACTGAACGACGGCGCAACTTCGATCACCGTGGCCGGATCGACGGGCGGTGGTTCAGGGGCAGACGTGGCCATCGGCACACACCTGATCTCCCCTGTATGCCTGCACACCGCGAGCTACAGCGACATCGTCTTCGGCCTGCTCACGCTCGCCGGGTTCGCCTACGCGCCGCAGCTCGCGGACCTGCCGAGCCGGAAGATGTAGCGCACCGATCGCACGACCAGCCCCGCCGGAGGCAGACAGTCAACGGCGGGCGTCGCCGGGGGGCGAGCAGGCTGGTGAGCTCGGAGATCGCCTCCGGGGAGGGGTTGAAACAGGCGACCAAGCGGGGCCTTCAGCACCGTTTGGTCCGGGTTCGAGGGCACGCTCCCGGATCATCTGCCGCAGGCTGGTGCGGGTCGCTGCCAGGTCTCGCTCAAGCTCCTGGACGTGATCGGCGAGTGGCCGGAGATGGGCCTGCTCGTGTTCGAGCTTTCTGTTGGCTGGGGTGAGTTCGTTGATCCGCTCGGTCAAACTCCGGTTGCTGATTTGGTCGAGCTGATGTCCGAGGTGCTGCCGCAGCGGATCGAAGGTGATCGCGTTCTGCGCGGAGTTCTTTGATCTCCTCGCGGGCCATGGCCAGGTCGGTGTGCAGGCTCGCGTGGTTGCTCTGCGGCCGTCGGCGGTTGCGGTGACGGGAGCTTGCTCCTGCCGTTGGATGGCCGCGAGGACGTGCTCGCGGACGCCCTCGACGTAGACGCGCCAGGTCGACACTTCGGCCGCGCGGGCGACGGCCGTGAAGCTGATGGGCTCGGCGTCGTGGAGCATGCGCTGGACAGCATCCATGACCTGCTGGCGCTTGCGGACGCTGGTTTCCCGGCGGGACGCAGCCAGGACTTCGGTCGGTGTTCGGGCGACCATCTCATCGCCTGTACCATCCGGTCCGGGTGGTGGCCCGGCACGTACAGACAACTTCGGGAGACGGGGTGCTCCACCTTGGAATCGCTCATGCG
Organism: Streptomyces sp. NPDC001617; assembly: GCF_053596855.1. NCBI lineage: Bacteria > Bacillati > Actinomycetota > Actinomycetes > Kitasatosporales > Streptomycetaceae > Streptomyces > Streptomyces sp. NPDC001617. Next base: position 32,995 of record NZ_JBSFHA010000067.1, on the reverse strand, counting down.
CCCGCCTCCTCCTTCCGCGAGCGGGGAAGCAGTTCCTCGGTGTGTTCGCCGAGGCGCGGGCCGGCCCACCGGATGCTGCCGGGTGTCCGCGACAGCCGGAAGCGCACCGTCGGCATGGTCACCGTACCCAGGTCGGCGTCGGGCACCCGGGCCAGCAGCGACCGTGCGCGGAACTGCGGGTCCTCAGCGATGTCGTCGACCTCGTAGACGGGCGCCACCACCGCCTGAGCCTGCTCGAACTCGGCCAGCACAGTGGCGCGGTCGTGCGCCGAGACCCAGCTCCCGACCGCCTCGTCGATGATCTCCCGGTGCCGTGCGCGACCTGCCCCTGGGCGAACCAGGGCTCGTCGCACAGCTCGGGTCGCCCCACCAGCCGCATGACGCGTTCGGCAACCACAGCGCCGGCGCCGACACCGCCACCCAGCGGCCGTCTCCGCACCGGTACACACCGCGCGGGGCGTTGTTGTTGGAACGGTTTCCCAACCGGGCCGGCTTGACACCGAGTTGGTCGTACTCGGTGAGCTGGGCGCCCAGCGAACCGATCAGCGTCTCGGTGATCGCGACGTCCGCGGTCTGCCCGTGTCCCAGCCGGTCGGCGGCATGCAGCGCGAACAGGCTCGCGCAGGCAGCGTGCAGCCCGGCGACGGCGTCACCCAGCGGAAAGGGCGGCAGCAGGGGCGGTCCGTCCGGTTCACCGGACATGGCCGCGTAGCCACTCATCGCCTCGGCGAGCGTGCCGAATCCCGGTTTGCGCCGGTACGGCCCGTCCTGGCCGAACGCGGTGACCCGGGTGAGGACCAGCCTCGGGTTAACGTCGGCCAGCACCTCCGGACCCAGCCCCCAGCGCTCCAGCGTGCCCGGCCGGAAGTTCTCGATGACGGCGTCGGCGCCGGCCGCCAGCTCCAGGAACCGTGCCGCGCCCTCACTGTCGGCCAGGTCGAGCACCACGCTCTTCTTGTTGCGGTTGAAGACCTTCCACCACAGCGGAATCCCGTCCCTGGACCGGCCGAAGCCACGCAGCGGGTCTCCCGACGGGTGCTCGACCTTGATCACCTCGGCCCTGTAGTCGGCCAGCAGCCTTGCGGCGAACGGCCCGGCAAGCAGAGTGGACACGTCGATGACTCAGACATCGGCCAGCGGAAGTCTCGTACCGGTCACAGGGCACCCTCTCGCCCCGGCGAAAGACAACATCCAGTGGCCCGATCCTCGTGACGCGGCCTATGGGGGTACTCGAGGATGTATCGAGCAGGCTCTCAACGGCCGCAACCGCCGGGCCCCGGTCCGTCGCGGCACCAACTGCCACAACTCCGCGATATTTAGGGTGATTTGCCCGTAATCTTTCTGTGCGAGTCGCCGGGACCCCGGTGTATAAGGAACGAGTCCCATCCCCGCGGCACCCCGGGAAGCACCGCAGCCGCCCCGACCCGCCGGACCTGCACACCGACCACGGGCTGGTCGTGTTCCGTCCCGTTTCCACCGAACGTCGCCACAGCCATGCCATCCGACTGAGGATATCTGAGGATATGAGCACACATGTCAGTCGATGGCGACCTGGTCGCCGGCAAGCTGAGGATCGACGGGAGGCGCCGCGACTTCGCGGTCCGGCTGCCGCAGGCGGTACCGGCCGGCCGATGCCGCTCGTCCTCGTGCTACACGGTCACCACTGGAATGTCACCGGACAGATCATGCGCGAGTGGACCACCTTCGACGATCAGGCCGACACCTGGGGGTTCGCGGTCGCCTACCCGGACGGCCTCGGCGGCGGCTGGGCGGACGGCCGCGGTGTGACCGGGACCGACCTGGCCGGGGCGGACGACGTCGCCTTCCTCCGCGCGATCATCGACTGGTCCGCCGAACGGTACGGCACACCGGCCGACCGGACCGTCGTGACAGGCATCTCCAACGGCGCGTTCATGGCTCACCGGCTGGCGCTGGAGGCGAGCGACCGGGTGGCCGTCGTGGCCGCCGTCGCCGGCGGGCTCCCCGCCGCTCTGCTGGGCACCCGGCCGACGCACGCCGTCTCGGCGCTGCTCATCCACGGCACCGCCGACGTGATCACGCCGATCGGCCCCGGGTACTCCCGACGTCGCGGGCTCCGGGGTCAACTGCTGGGCCGGACGCTGTCGTTGCACGAGACTGCTGAGCACTGGCGCTCCACGAACCGGTGCCCGTCCGGAGCCGACAGCAAGCGCACCACGGAGTTCTCCAACCGTGTCACCACCCTGGGCGGTGTCGGTGGTACCCAGGTCGTCGCCTGGACGGTGTTCGGCGGCGGCCACAACCGGCCGGGCGCACCCGTCGGCGACAACTGGGACGAACCAACCACGCAGGAGTTCGACGGAGCCGAGGAGATCTGCCGCTTCGCCGCACCCCTGCTCTCCCCCGCAGACGCCCGGCGGCTGTGACCCACCCGAAGACCACACGGACCCGACAACAGCACCACAAGGAGTAACTCATGGCAGTGATAGGCAAGTTGCTGAAGAACAAGCGAGCAGGGGACGAGGGACTCGCCTGGAACGCGCCGAACCTCGCCGGCGCGAACACGCTGCAGCTGAGCAGCCCCGACTTCGCGCACCAGGCGACGATCCCGACCCTGCACGCCGGCAAGCGCCTGGGCGGGCAGGACCTCTCACCGGCCCTGGCCTGGGACGCGGCGCCCGCGGAGACGGCACAGCTACTGCTGGTCATCGAGGATCCCGACGCTCCGACGTCCCTGCCGTACAACCACGGCATCGCGCTGCTCGACGCGCACCTGACCGGTGTCCCGCAGGGCGGCCTCGACGCCGAGACCCCCGCGGACGGGGTGCGGCTGCTCAGCTCGGGCTCGCGCCGCGGTTACCTGGGCCCCGCCCCGATCAAGGGCCACGGCCCGCACCGCTACGTCTTCCAACTGTTCGCCCTGGGCAAGCCGCTGACCCTCGGCAAGAGCGACACCGTGCCCGACTCCGCCAAGCCGCGGGCCGTGCTGGCCGCCGCGGGTGACGTGCTCACACGCGGCCGGCTGGACGGCTTCTACGAACGCGTCTGACGTGTGAACGGCAGAGCCTGACGGCACCGGCGGCATCGGACGGCGGAGCCCGGCGCCCGTCCGGTACCGGATGCGCCGGGCCCCGCCGCGATCGGTCGCCGGCCGCCGACCGCACAGGTCCCACCGTGACCGACCGGAAGAGAGTACGCATCATGGCTGACCGTCCCCCCGAGCAGACCCCCGAGTCGGCGCCCGCGGCGCTGACCCATCGGCAGATCCTGTACATCGTGTCCGGACTGCTCATGGGCATCTTCCTGACCGCGATGGAACAGACGGTCGTCGCGACCTCGATCCGGGTCATAGCCGACGACTTCGGCGGCTACTCCCAGCAGGCCCGGGTCACCACCGCCTATCTGGTCACCTCGACCATCGTCACACCGCTGTACGGCAAGCTGTCCTACCTCTTCGGGCGCAAGCCGTCCTACCTGTTCGCGGTCACCGTCTTCATGCTCGGCTCGACCGCCTGCGCCTGCGCGACCTCGATGTACGAGCTCGCGGCCTTGCGGGCCGTGCAGGGCATCGGCGCCGGTGGACTGAGCGTGCTGGCGTTCACGATTCTCGGCGAGATCGTGGCCCCCGGTAACGCGCCCGCTACCAGGGTTACTTCCTGGCGGTCTTCACCGGCTCCAGTGTCATCGGTCCGCTCATCGGCGGCGTCCTGTCCGACTCACACACCATCGCGGGCATCACCGGCTGGCGCTGGGCCTTCCTGATCAACGTACCGCTCGGCCTGGTGGCCCTGGCCGTCGTGTACCGAGTCCTGAACATCCAGCACGCGCACCGCGAAGGCGTGCGGATCGACTGGATCGGCAGTGCGGCTCTCACCGTCGCCCTGACCTCGATGCTCGTCGTCGCCCAGTTCGGCCAGGAATGGGGCTGGGGTTCGGTCCGGTCCGTCGCCTGCTTCGCGGTGTTCGGCGTGGGCACCTGGTGTTCCGGTGGGTGGAGAAGTGGATGGACCAGAGCGCGCTGCTGCCGCTGCGGGTCTTCCGGAACGTGCAGTTCTCCCAGGGCGCCGTGCTCGCCTTCGTCCTCGGCGTGCTCGTCCTCGCCCCGTTCAGCCTGGTGCCGCAGTACTTCCAGGTGGTGCTCGGGGCCGGGCCGACTCACGCCGGAGCGCTGCTCCTGCCGATGATCGCCGGCACCATCGCGGGTGCCCTCACGCCGGGTCAGACCATATCCCGCACCGGCGCATACCGGGTGCACTCGACGGTGCCACCGATCTGCCGGAAGAAGGTGGCCGCCGCTGTGGAGAGGACGTAGAGGAGGAACATGCTGACCGTCGTGACTGCCCGAGCACCCGGACTACCCGCGCATCCTCGCCGTCTTCAACGACACCAGCGGCCCACTGAGGGCCCGCGACATCTGCCAGGCCCTCGACTTCGAGCTCCTGCCGAAACACGTCGAACGCACCCGCGCCAAGATGAAACGCCTGGTCACACTAGGAATCCTCACCGAGGCCGAGCCCGGCACCTTCGGCAATAAGCAGTAACCAAGTCCGCAACGGACATCAACTCACGAACCGCGCACTCAGACACTGCATCGTTGATGCGTGGCCCCCACCTGCCCGCGATACTTGGGCGATGGACAGCTACGAGGGGACCGCGACGCTTGAGTGGTGGGCCAACGGATCGACGTGCTTGGGCAGGAACGGTGTGCGAGTCGCGGTCCGCGTCACCGGCAACGACCGGACGTGCGAGGCTATCGTCGAACCTCCCCTGTCTGCGGAGGACCGGGAGAGCTTCGACTTCCTGATGAAGCTCGATCCGCTCTTCACCCTGCGCTTCGACGAGGAGAGCACGCTGCCGGTCAACGTCGCAGCAGGAGACGACGGACGACTCATCCTCACCGCCTATCAGGCAGAGGCGGACTCAGCCGGTTCCAGGCAGGTACAGCAGAACTGATCCGGCCCCGGCGAGCGCTCGGCGAATCCGTCCTCGCCGTATGCGGATGCCTCCACGCGGCATACGGCGGCGACGAGGGCGATGTCCGCCTCGGTCATCAGCAGGGGGGTGATCCGCCCGTCGGCGTAGGAGGACACGGCACTGCTGATGCGGCCGATGCCTGCGGCTGTTGCTAGGACGATCAGGGCGGGCATGGAGGCGTGCAGACGTTCGGACACGGTTGCGGTGCCGACGAGGTGAGTCATCGCCTGAGCGGTGAACGCGAGGACGACAGCCGCCGCAGCACCGGTGAGCAGCTGGCAGGCGAGGAGGAGCACGACGCCGGTCCTGTCGACGGCCCAGGCCATCCGCGCGGTGTGCCCGAGCACGGACGGCAGGCGCCGGCACATGGCCCCGAAACTCGCGTCTGCCAGCGGGTTCCTCCCGTGCACGCCACCGCCGCACTGGGGCGGCCCGCAGCGGTGCAGATCTGGCCGAATCGCCGAAGTCTGTGACGCCTGTGGCGCATGAGGTTTCCACGGGCGGACCGGCTCACGGTGACGGCCCAGCTGTATTGAAAAAGGCGTCCATGCAGGCCAGTTGCACGTGATCGAGCAGTGTGCATCTTGAAGTTGCTGATCACGGGTCTGGCGTGACTGGTCTTCGGAGTGCTCGTGCTGGTCGTGGGCGGCAGTCTGCTGTGTTGATCGTCGGGCGGGGTGGTTTTGCCGGTGCAGAAGTCTTGCCACGCGCCACAACGATGAGTTTTGTGATGGCCTCCGGTCTGCCTGTCAGACCGTTCCATCGCGTTCGCATCGGAGTCATCTTGAAGCTTCTTCTCACGTCGGCGGGTATTACCAACGCGAGCATCCAGGACGCGCTTGTGCAGCTGCTGGGCAAGCCGATCGCCGAGTCCGATGCCCTGTGCATCCCCACTGCGGGGTACGGGCACCCGATGGGTAGCCCGGCTGGGGCCTGGCGTTTCATCAGCGGACAGTCCCGCCTGCCCATGTGCGACCTGCAGTGGAAGTCCTTGGGGGTGCTGGAGCTGACCGCGCTGCCCAGCATCGGTGAAGAGCGTTGGATCCCGTGGGTCCAGGAGGCGGACGTCCTGCTGGTGAACGGCGGCGATGCGCTGTATCTGGCCCACTGGATGCGGCAGTCCGGGCTGGCGGACTTCCTGCCGTCGCTGCCCGAGAAGATCTGGGTGGGGCTCAGCGCCGGGAGCATGGTGATGACACCCCGCATCGGGGAGCACTTCGTCGAGTGGAAGGCGCCCACCGGCGACGACAGCGCGCTGGGCGTCGTCGACTTCTCGATCTTCCCGCACGTGGATCACGTCGACCTGCCGGAGAACACCATGGCCGCGGCGGAGAAGTGGGCGACCGGTCTCCCGAATCCGGCGTACGCGATCGACGATGACACCGCCATTACGGTGGTCGACGGTGCGCTGGAGGTCGTCTCCGAGGGCACATGGAGACACTTCCCCGCCTGAGCGAGCGACGCCCGGTGTCCGGCCAGCCCGTCCCTCACCACCAGCGCTGCGTTCGGGCCCAAGCGGCTCCTGGTGACCGATCGCCCGTTATCGGCGCCTCGCCGAGCAACTCAACGAAGGGGCCCAGCCTGTCTGTTGTGAAGATCGTCGGTCACCTGCTGATCATAGACCCGGTCCCACGGCCCGTAGCGTTCCGGCACGTCACGCCAGGGAGCACCCGTCCGGGTCCGCCACCGTATGCCGTCTATCAGCTGCCGCCGCGTCCATACCGGCGGACGGCCCGCCTTGCTGCCTCGCGGCAACAGCGGTTCAAGTCGGGCCCACTGGCCGTTCGTCAGATCCCCACGTCCCACAGAACATGATCATCAACGATCAGGATCAACTTTCGCAAAAGACCCTAGGCGGCCTACGCGGTTGTGGCGATGCCGCCGTCGACGGGGATCACGGTGCCCGTCAGGTATGCGCCTGCCCGGCTGGCGAGGAACACGGCGACACCCGCCATGTCGTCGTCGCGGCCGATCCGGCGTAGTGGGGCCGACGCCGCGATCGCCTCGCCGAACTCATCGAGAGTTGCAGCCATCATCGTCGACGGGAACGGTCCCGGCGCCACGGCGTTCACCGTAACGTGCTGCGGTCCTAGTTCCTTGGCGAGCACTCTGGTGAGTTGATGCAGTGCGGCCTTGCTGCTGGAGTACGAGTAGTTGGGCCGCTGGGGGATGTGGATGGCGGCGATGCTGCCAATGTTGATGATCCGCGCGGGATCGTCGGCGGTGCCCGCCCTGCGAAGTGCGGGGAGCAGCGCCTGGACTAGCCAGAACGGCGACTTCAGGTTGAGGTCGACGACCGTGTCCCAGGCCGCGTCTGGGAACGTCGCCAGCGGCTCGTCCCACATGGCGCCCGCGTTGTTGACGAGGATGTCGAGACGCTCGGAGTCGGCGGTGACGAGGTCGGACAGTCGCCGACACTCGTCGTGGCGGGACAGGTCGGCGGGGATGGCCCGCACCTCACCTAATTTGGACAGCTGTCCCTGCGCCTGAGCGCACGCTTCTGCGTTGCGTGAGCTGATGACCACGCGGACGCCCGCCTGGAGAAGGCCACGCGCGATCATCATCCCGATGCCTCTGGTGCCACCGGTGACGAGCGCGCGCTTTCCACACAGATCGAAAAGTTCTGCATGCGTTGTGAGTTGGTTGTCTACCACTTGCCGCCTCTCTCGTTGGTCGTGCGGGATGATGCGTCGACGCGTCGGGTGTTCGGTTCAGCCGTCTCAACGCTATGGCCTTGGAGTGCACACCAAGCAAGCGGATCAGGGTCCCGGCAGACCGCGTCCGCAACCGCCTCAAGCGCGGATCGCGAGGCGGACGGCCGCCCAAGTTCGACAAGGACGACTACAAGCAGCGGCACGCGGTCGAGTACGGGATCAACCGCCTCAAGCGCCACCGGGCTGTAGCCACGAGGTATGAGAGGGCATTTTGAAACAGTATGCCCGATTTCTACAGTTGGCTTGGGCCAGGCACCGTCCTGGCGGTCACGTGGTCCTTCGGCGGCTTCTACAGTGTCCCGAGGTAAAGCGGGCGGGCGGGGACGGTAGATCAGAAGGGCTTCCTCAAGAACGTGGTGCGGATCGAGCGGTTGGCGGATCTGAAGCCCGTCCACCAGCGTCAGGCGGCCGTCCTGGCCCTGTGGCGGTGGCGCGCGCCGATACTCGCGTTCGATTTGGACGCAGAGTGGGGCGTCGACCAGTCTGTGCTGGAGTCGCTGTTCCGAATGGCAGCATCACCCGCTGGTGAACAGTCGGATCGCGCATACCGGCGAGCAATCGCCAAGCTGTGCACGGCCCCGCTCTTCACGTCTGAAGTCGACCCGGACACAGTCCAGCTCTTCCAGTTGGAGACCATCAGCAACCTGCTGACCTTTGGCGAACTGCTGGACAAGCCTGGCGTGGACGAAGTCGAGCGAGTAGTCGAAGCCTCGGCCGGCCTGGCGAACTACCTCGACGGTCTCGTTGAGGGCTCCTTTTACTCTCACCCCTCGGAGGAAGCCCACCGCCAGTACCTCGCCGACCTGGCGGAGCGGGCGAGCGAGGGCTATTTCGCGTCGCGCCACTTCGCTGTCGAGACCGCCTGCCACGGTGCTGTTGGGGTTCTCCCCGATTCCGCAGGGCTGCTCGACTCGTCCACGGGTCGCGAGTTGCTCGCGCTCTGCGAGGACTTCGGCGAAGAGCTCGTCACAACGATGCAGTGGCTCCGCATGACGGGTCACTAGCGATCGCGTCGTAAGCCGGATGGCGCGTGCGGCAGCCGTGACGGACGGGTGGGCTAGAACGGAGGGCTGCTACGGGCGGCGCTGGATGAACAGGCCCGGTTCGGTCTCGGCGAGGATGCCCAGGCTGACCAGGCGCTTGAGGTTGTGCCGGGTACTCTCGATGTTCTTCGGCTTGAGCGGGAAGTCTTGGGCCTGGCACAGGTCGCGGGCACGCATCGGTCCAGCAGCGTCGGGGAAGACGTCGAGGATCTGCCGGTAGGCCGGGTGGGCTGGCAGGCCGGGCGGCTCACCGCGCGGTCATAGACGCCCCCCCTGCAACGACCGCAGCGCCTCAAGCTCGATCGTCGTCAGCGTCCCCCGGTCGTCGAGCGGCGGAAACCGCATGCCACCCCCACCTACAGCACGGACAGTGATCGGCACCGTAGTACCCGGCACCGGGGTGCGAGGGGCGAGATATGAAACTCCGCAGCCTCCGACCTGCGGTCTGGCCGGAACACTGCGGGCTGTACCGGGTCCAGTCCGGCGGTTTGTGCGAGTACCGCCACCACAGCCCCGATCCCGGTGCCGGGCTGCATTGGGTCGGCGTAGAGCATGCCGTCGCGGGCGCGGCTGCTGCGACCATCGCCGACGGCTTCCGTCCCCACCTGTCCGGGGGCCCCTCCGGACCCCCGGACGACGTGTCAGTTCCCGCCGCGGGACCGTCGGGAGAGCGCTACGGCCGCACCACCGGCCAGCAACAGCGCGCCGGCCGCCCAGACGATCCAGCCTCCGCCGAATCCGGTGTCGGCCAGCGGTCCGGACCCCGCGGAAGGGCCGCCCGAAACGGAGCCGGACGCTCCGGCCGCGGACCCGCCCCGCGCCAGCCGCAGGGTCAGCGCCGCGCTGTCGTTGGAGGCGTCGGGGTCGAGCCCCTTCATGACCTCCAGCGTGCGGACCTGGCCCGTGGAGACGGCCGGGGTACGGGGGCCGATGGCGACGGTGAACGACAGGACGTGTCTGTCCCCCGGGGCGGGGTCATGGTAGTAGCACCAGTAGGAGGACCGGCCCATCCGGGGGCCGGGGTCCGACCCGTCGTCCGTGGGCGGCGGCTGGCAGTTGTCCGGGATCTTCGTGGCCTTCGTGCCCGGCGGCAGCTTGACGAGGACCGGGAGGAAGGCGTCTTCGTCGAGGAGGTCCTGCACCACCGCCGGCCCCCGGTCGATCACCGTGGCGTGCAGCGTGGCGTGACCGCCGCGCCGCCCGGTGGCGGTGTCCCCGGTGACGGCGAAGTCGGCGTGGTTGACGCTGTCGACGTAGGTGGTGAAGTACCGGTCGGTGTTCCCGTTGGACGGCATCGCACCCTTGGGGACCAGGGTCAGCGGGGTCCCGGGGCCGTTCGCCGGGGCGGCGCTGGTCAGCGGGGTGAACTGGTAGAAGATCTTGTCGCGCAGGGCCTCGTCGCCGACCTTGACGCGCAGCGGCGACGACAACGCGTACTGCCGGCCGGGCTCCACCGGGGTGGGGAAGTCGCACAGGGTCTCGTGCACGATGTGCCCCCCGCGGCCGCTCGCGGACACGTCGCGGCAGTTGGACCAGGAGCCCTGGAGGTGCAGCCCGGCGGTGGTGTCGATCAGCAGTTCCACCCCCTTGGCCGCAGGGAGTTGGCCGTTGTTCCACACGTCGAGCGGAAAGTTCAGCGTGTCGCCCGGCACCGCGTTCAGCTGCTCGGCGGACGCGCTCACCTTCAGCTGCGTCTTGCCGTTGGTCAGGGTGAGGTGGTCGCCGGTGACGGTGGCGTCCGACGCCGTGCCGGAGACGGTCACGGTGCCGCTGCTGCCGACGGCCGCATCGGGCTTCGGCACCATCGTGATGACGTGGTAGTCCGAGGTGGCGGACGCCAGGTCCAGTGTGCAGAGGTTGCCGTTGCAGTGCTCCGACGGTGCCGGCTCGGCGAAGTCGGCCACTCCGGACAGGTCGACGGTCAGGTGGACGTGGTGTGCCGTGCCCCCGCCGGCCACCTTCCACCGGTAGACCATGTACACGCTCGCCGGCTCCGTCCCGATGAAGAGCTCGTGCTCGGCGAACTGGACCGTCATCTTTCGTGCGGCGTCCGCCGTGTCGGCGCGGGCCGGACCCGTGCCGAACACCCCCGCCACCAGCGCCACCGCGCCCGCCGCCGCCGTCGCGACCGCGCGTACCCGTGATCGTCTTGCCATCCGACCGAAACCTTCCCCGCGCGCCGGGAGGGTCCCGGCCCGCCGTGCTTCACAGGTGTGACCCGCGAGGTGCGGAAATGGTTGCGGCCAGCCGGGCTCAGGTGTCCGCGCTGCCGGGCACGATGTGACGTGGTCTAGGAGGCCGGACACGGATGATCACAGTCGTCGACCTGTCGCGCTCAGGCTCAACCGCCCACAACACCGTCGGTGACAACATCCTGCCTATGTGACAACCATCGTGCTTCGGCTCAACGTCCTCCGGGGCCCGCTTCTGCGTTGCCCCAGTTCAGAAGGAGACGTCGATGTAGTCGATGTCGGTGAATTCAACCTCAAGTTGGTCGGCGCGGCGGCCGTGGTCCTTGAAGTACATCTCCTGGATGCCTTCGGCGATGACCTCGTTGGGGCTCTAGGCACTGATGCCCCGCTGGGCGTCGAACAAGCGCCGGGCGTAGTCGGCGGCGGGGAGGTGGACTGTGATGCGGCGCTGGCGGCCGTCATCGGTCGTGCCGATCGGCGCCCTGTAGCCGAACCGGGCGCGGGCTTCCACGGTGATCCCGGTACGGGTCGCGGCCTGCTTGCGGCGTCGGTCGCGGACGCGGGGCTGCCAGCGGGCGCGTACGGCCGCGTCGAGCCGGTCGGCAATGGCCTTGGGCGGCTGTTTGCGCGCGCCGGTGCGGTAGCGCTCCGCGGAGCGCTGGGTGATGCCGAGTTCCTGGAAGACGGCCTTGGTCGTCTTCAGCTGCTTCAGCAGGACGTTGATGCGTCCTTTGGGGGTCTTGTGCGGTTCGTGGGTGAAGACTTCCTGGCCCGCGCGCTCGATGGCTTCGTGGACCAGGGCGTCGTCGGCGTCGGTGTTGCCCGGGCGGATCCGTCGCACCACGGGGCTACTCCCCTTCGTCCGTGACGGCGTCGCCGCCCTTGATGTGGCGGGCGGGGTTGTAGCCCTGTTCCATCAGGTCCACAGCCCACGCCATCTCCTGGACACCCTCGACCTTGCCAGAAGCCGGGGTTCGCGCCGATGCGGAAGGTGCCGTAGACCGGTGTGCCGTCGCCGTTGCGCGGGAGGAAGTCCAGTGGGGAGGAGCCTGGGCTGGCGTAGGTGACGCAGTCGGACAGCACCGTGAGCGGGTACAAGCCGGTCAGGGCGGCGAGCTTGGCCAGTTTGCGGTGCGTGTTCACGCGTGCCTTGGCGATGAGCATCGCCCGGATGTGCGGACTCCACGTCGCCCGTTCCAGGGCGGGCCAGCGCTCGCCCTCGGTGTAGTGGCGCCCCTGAGGTCGTTCGCGGAGCTTGCCGATGCCGCCCTTGACCGTCGATTTGATGGCGGACAGGACCATCGCGCTCTGCCGGTGCCGGCGGACGGCCGCCTGCAGGTCCTCGTCGCTCTGGCCGGTGAGGTGCGCCAAGTCGGCGCGGCTGGCCGCGAGTTCACGCAACGCAGTGCGCAGCGTTTCGAGGCCGTCCTCGTGGGCGGCGGCGTAGGTCTTGTGCACGGCCATCGCGGTGAGGAACGCGCTCTCGTCGGTGTCCTTGTCGGTGGGCACACCCATGTCGGCGGTCGTGGTGACGGGAAGGCGTCCTTGAGACGGTCGTGCCACGTGTCCAGGTAACCGCCCGTCTCGTGGCGCAGGTATGCCTCGGCCGGTGTGACGTCGTAGCCGAGTTGACCGCGTACGCCACGGTCGGTGTCGCGTACCAGCCGGGTCCTTCGGGGCGCTGTCCGGTGGGCGTGAACGGGTTCGGCAGGCGCGGGTCCAGTTCGATGTGGGAGAGGTCGACCAGCCGGCTGCCGGGGACCTTCTTGTCGAAGGCCGGGGTCATGACGTGGACCGGCTGCAACAGGCCGACGGTGAGGCGGGCGGCGGCCGCGAGGAAGGCGGTGTTGATGTCGATGCCGACCGCCCGTGGCAGCAGGCACTCCTCATCGGAGAGCAGCTTGGGGTCGCGGACCCACTGGTAGGCCTCTTCGTCCAGGAAGCCGCCCGTCCAGCCCTGGGCGGCGGGGTGTTCCGGCGGGGCTTCCGGCGGGGCCGGGGCGATCGGGCGGGTGAGCGCGCCCGGACACCCACTGGCCGGTCGTCTCGTTGTGCACCGGGCGGGTCGGTGGCCTCGTCGCGGTCATCAGCTCCAGCCCGGACACGGCGGTGGAGCCGCGCGGGGTGATGACCCGGGAGGCGTACACGCCCAGCACGCGGGCGAGGTCTGGGGGGTGCAGGGTGCAGGGTGGCAGCGTCGCCCCAGGCGCGGGTGTCCAGGGTGGCTCTGACGTCGTTGAACGGGGTCTGGCACAAGTTCCGTGAGCCGTCATGGTGAGTTGCCGTGCCTCGGCCTACGTCGGCTGATCACGAGGCGCTCTGGCAGCGACGGCTAGGCTTTCCGGATGCCATCGGTGAGCATGCGTCATTCAGTTCGCGCGATCATCCTCGACGAAGACGACCGCATCCTCCTGTGCGGTTTTGCGATCCCGGACCCGGCGGGGACAGTCGTGTGGGCGGCTCCCGGCGGAGGGGTCGAACCAGGCGAGACGCCGCTTGGCGCGTTGCGTCGCGAAGTGCGGGAAGAGGTAGGTCTCATGATCGAGGCAGACCCGCCGCACGTGTGGCACCAGGAAGTCGTGGCGCCAGGTCACGCCGCAGGCTACGACGGCGTGATCAATGACTACTTCCTCGTGCGCACTGTGCTGTTCGAGCCTCGCGGAGAGCTGTCTGACGACGAGCTCGCGGCTGAGAACATCCGTGAGCTGAAGTGGTGGTCCCTGCCAGACGCCTCCGGTTATCACGGTCCTGATCTCTTCTCTCCCCGCGACCTTGCCGGGCTGCTGGGCACATTGATCACCTCGGGGGTCCCGACGCAACCGGTGCCACTCGGCCTGTGAACGGCGGACCAACCCGTCACGCCTTGCGGGCCCGGTCGTGCCCGGGCCGCCGTTCCCGGTCCGGTCCGTCTTGCCCGCCAGGCCGTGAAGACCGGCTCGATCAGAGCCCACCGGGCATCAGACACGTCACTGCGGTAAGGACGACGCACGCTCACGCCTGTGCTGACGACCGTCAGCACGCGCCGTCACAAAATCATCCCTAACTACCAACTACCTAGATCAGATGCTCTCTAAGACTGCGTGAGTCGGTGATCACGGAAACATCACAAGGTCGATCGAGAAAGCGCCTCGGGGGGCGCACAGTGGCGGACACACCGGGATGACGGTGTCCACACAGCACATTCCGGCAACAGCGCGCTTTCGCGGTGGTTCGGGTCGGGGCGCTGCCCAGTACGTTCTGCCGACCTTTGAACGGCGGATCTAGGAGTGTGCGCGCGTGGGCAACCAGAACCGATTCCTGCGAAGAGTGGCCGCTGTCGCGTCCATTTCCCTGGTGGCGGGGTGCGGCATGGTCTCCAGCAGCAGCGCGGGGGCCGGAAGGCCGATCGTCGTCGGGACGACCAGCGCCCCCAGCACCCTCGATCCCGCCGGATCCTGGGACGGCTCGTGGGAACTGTTCCGGAACATCTACCAGACGCTGCTCGCCTACCCCAACGGCGCCGTCACCCCCGAACCCGACGCCGCCAAGCACTGCGCCTTCACGGACTCGGGCAACCGCACCTACCGATGTGAGCTGCGCTCCGGCCTGAAGTTCAGCGACGGCGACACACTCGACGCACGGGCCGTCAAGTACTCCATCGACCGGATCCGGGCCATCAACGCACCCAGCGGCCCGGCCGGACTCCTCGGCAGCCTCGCCCAGGTGCGGACGCTCGGCAACCGCGAGGTGGTCTTCCACCTCAACAAGCCCGACGCCACCTTCCCGTTCGTCCTCGCCACCCCGGCCATGTCGATCGTCGACCCGGACGACTACCCCGCCACATCGCTGCGCACGGACCAGTCGGTGGTCGGCTCCGGGCCGTACACGCTCAACTCCTACGAGGACGGCAAGCAGGCCGAACTGGTCCGCAACGGCCACTACCAGGGCTTCGCCGACCGGCAGAACGACGCGGTGACCATCCGCTACTTCCATGATTCGGCCACGATGGTCGCAGCCCTGCGCTCGCGGGCGATCGATGTCACCTACCGCGGTCTCGCCGCGTCCGACATCGTCGCCCTGCAGGCCTACCACTCCTCCGACCTGCAACTGATCGACGGAACCGGCATCAACATCAACTACCTGGTGTTCAACCCCAAGGCCCCATGGGCCAGAATTCCTGCCGTACGCAAGGCCGTTGCCCAGATCGTGGATCGTCCCGCCATCGCCTTCAAGGTCTACCAGGGCACCGTCGACCCGCTCTACTCCATGGTCCCCGCCGGACTGACCGGCCACACCGCAGGCTACTTCGACGCATACGGCGACCCCAGCCCCTCCAAAGCCCGCAGGATCCTTGCCGACGCCGGCATCACCCAGCGCGTCCCGCTCACCTTCTGGTACACGACCGACCGCTACGGCTCGGAGACGGCGAAGGAGTTCCAGGAACTCAAGCGGCAACTGGACGCCTCAGGCCTGTTCACCATCACCCTCAAGAGCCGGCCGTGGAAGACGTACGTCGCCGGTTACCAAAGGGGCGAGTACCCGGTGTTCGGGCGCGGCTGGTTCCCCGACTTCCCCGACGCCGACAACTTCATCGACCCCTTCGTCGGCCCCCGCAACACCCTCGGTACCCCCTACACCTCCCCCGTGATCACCGGCAAGCTGCTGCCCGAGTCGCGCGCCGAGAGCAACCGCGGTGAAACCGTCGAGGACTTCGAGGAGGCCCAGCGGGTCCTCGTCGACGACGCCCGCCTGATCCCGCTGTGGCAGGGGCGGCAGTACATCGCGGCCAGTGACGACATCTCCGGGGGCGAGCAGGTGCTCGACCCTTCGACGATCATGATGATGTGGGAGCTGCACCGCAAGGCCAGTTGGTGAGTCTCGAAGCCGGGGGTCGAGGCTTCACGGTCTGCCTCAACGGGCTGCCCGGTACATCAACCAAGGCCGTACGACCTCACATCACGACGAGCCGGCAGACGAGCCCGTCGCACGGCCGCGGTCTCGTCTTGCAGGCCGACAGCGGCGCAGCCTCCTCGCCAACCCGCGCTATGCAGCCCCCTCGCCTGGTCGGGAACCCGCGCGACGATCGTGCAGTTCCGGTGTGAGCGATGGCCGCAGTGTCCATCCGGCCTGTTCGGCAAGCGCCTTCACGCCGCGCAAGGTGTCTTCCATGTTGGTGCGCAGCTCCGCCACGCGGAAGGCCACGATGGCCTCCTCCCGTTCCGAGTTGCGGTCGATCGCCACGCTGGTCCCGGAACGCCCCGGCCCGATACGGGCGACCTGCCGCAGTCTGGTGCCGGTCGTCTCGGGTACGAGCGCCACGTGGCCGGAGGTCTGAGCCGACGCCGGGTCGCCGAACCGGCCGTCCGGATCGGCGAGGGCCCAGCAGCACACCCGCCGCTTCACAAGCAACGGTCCGCCACTCGCCGATCATCGGATGGCGTCGTACCCGACGAAGCGCGCCCCCGCCGTCGGCTCCTCCGCGCCGTCGAGCCACTCCGCACGCTGCAGTTCAGGGCTCAGGCGGGCCGGCGGGGCGATGCCGGTCACCGCGCCCACACCCGCGACGGAGCCGCGTCGAGGTGGACGTCACAGGACAGGCGCGGGACGTCGGCAGACCTCACAGGTGCTCCTCTCTCACGGCCGGGACATCCCGCCGACGGCTGCGTCCCGGCGAGCGGCGGGCGGCGCACCTCAGCTGTCGAAGTCGACCGTCAGGGTGTCGGAGGCGGCGAAACTCTGGCAGGTGAGGACGTAGCCCGCGGAGACCTCCGCCGGTTCCAGCGCGTAGTTGCGGCGCATGTCGGCACGGCCGTCGGTGACGAGAGCACGGCAGGTGCCGCAGACTCCGCCCTTGCACGCGAAGGGCAGGTCGGGGCGGACCTTTTGGGCGCCGTCGAGAACGCTGTGCCGGCGCGAGGCGGAGAACGTCGTGGCTCTCCCGTTCAGAAGGACGGTGACCTCGCTCGTCGGCCGGTCGTCCGGCGCGCCGTCGTGATCGGCCGTGGCCCGAGCGGGAGGTTCCTCGTCGGCATGGAACAGTTCCTGGTGGACGCGGTCAGCCGGCACCCCCAGTCCCGAGAGGACGGCACGGGCGTCGCGGACCATGCCGTGCGGGCCGCACAGCCACCAGTGGTCGGCGTCCCGTGCGTCGATGAGACCGTCGAGCAGCGCGGCGAGCCGCCCGGCGTCCAGCCGTCCCGAGAGCATGTCCGCCTCGCGCGGTTCACGGGAGAGCACGTGGACGAGATGGAAGCGGGACGGATACCGGTCCTTGAGGTCGGCGAGTTCGTCCGCGAACATCACCGAGCCGGTGCGCCGGTTGCCGTACAGCAGGGTGACACGCGAGGTGTCGTCCGCGCCGAGGACGGACGCGGCGATGGAGAGCATCGGCGTGATGCCGGATCCGGCGGCGACCAGCACATGGTGGCCGAGACGGCCGGTGTCGCCCAGGTCGGGAGTGAAGGCGCCGGTCGGACCCATCACGTGCAGGGTGTCTCCCGGGCGTATTCCGTGGACGAGCCAGGAGGAGAACAACCCGCCGGGAACGGCGCGCACACCGATGCGGGGCGGTGTCCCCGCCGGTGAACAGATGGAGTACGAGCGCCGCTCGTCGCGGCCGTCGAACTCGCGACGCAGGGTGAGGCACTGTCCGGGGAGGAAAGCGAATTCCTCCGCCAGCCGGTCGGGGATCTCGAAGGTGAGGGCGGCGGCGTCGGCACAGAGCTGCTCGACGGCGGCGACGCGCAGGGCGTGAAAGGCGGGACGGCGACGGGCCCGTGGCACAGCGGTGATTGCGGGGTGAGTCATAGGGTTTGTCCTTCGTGGATGCCCCGGTCTTCAGGCCGGGGAGAAACGAAGCACCTGCGGAGCAGGGCAAGAAGAGCCGGTTCGCCGCCAGGCCGGACCGGAGTGCACCATCCACCGGCCAACCCCTGTTGCTCACACCGAATCTGATACAACGTCAGGTATGGCGTGGCAGGTCAAGAGGGCGTTCAAGTACCGTTACTACCCCGCCGGCGAGCAGGCAGCGGAGCTGTCGCGTCTGTTCGACTGCGTACGCCTGGTGTACAAGACAAGGCGATGGAGGAGCGCACGCACGCGTGGTACGAAGAGCAGCGTCGTGCCTCCTGCGTGCAGTCGTCGGCCGCGCTGACGCAGTGGAAGAAGTCCGGGGAGCCGGCCTTCGAGGGCGTCGGTCGAGTACACGCGGAGCGACTTCACTGAAGTCAACAGAGGTCCTTCACGTGCTCGAACGGCTCCAGGCAGGCGTGACATCGCCGTAGTGCCTTGCAGGCGGTGGAGCCGAAGTGGGAGATCTCCTCGGTGTCGGGCGAGGCGCAGCGTGGGCAGGGCACGGCCGTCGGTGCGGGGTGGTGGAAGCGGGGCGTGGGCAGCCCGACAGGTTGTGCGGGGCGGTGGGGGGCCCGGCGTGTCGCCGGTGGCGCTATGCCGTGCTCGGCGAGTTTCCGGCGGCCCTCGGCACTGATCCAGTCGGTGGTCCACGGTGGGTCCAGCACCGTGACGATCTCGACCTCGGGAAAGCCGGCCGCTCGCAGCCGGGCGGCGAGCTCCGCGCGCATCTCGGGCATGGCCGGGCAGCCCGAGTACGTCGGCGTGAGACGGGCGACGACCGTGCCGTCCTGTGCCACCTCGACGTCGCGCAGTACTCCGAGGTCGGAGAGCGTCAGCATCGGCAGCTCGGGGTCGGGAACCTCGCGGGCGGTGCGCCATGCGCGTTCCGAGGGCGTCACCATGTCGCGCTCGGGTGGGCGCGGGCGACGCTCTGCAGCTCGGTGAGGAGGGGTGCCAGGTGGTCGGTGTGGACGCCGTCCCGGCCGGAGCCGGCGAGGGCGTCGACGGGCTCCGCATCGACGCCGTCCCGGCCGGAGCCGGCGAGGGCGTCGACGGGCTCCGCATCGCGAAAGCCGGCCCCGGCGTGGCTCAGTCCGGCAGACCGGAGCACTTCGGCGAGTTCCGACCAGGTCCGGTGTGCGACGGCGGCGGGAGCCGCGCCGAGAGGAGCCGCGACGGGGTCGGTCAGCAGTTCTGGCAGCCAGGGAGTGATGGCGCACAGGGCCGCTTCCACGCGTCGACGGGACTCCGTGGTGCCGTCACCGAGCCGCGCCGTCCACTCGGCGGCGTAACGGCGGTGGTAGGCCAGTTCCTTGGCACTCTTGGCGGCGATGGCTGCCAGGACCGGGTCGGGCGCGGTGGTGAGGGTCTCGAAGAGGTCCAGCCGCCAGGTGGACATGACCAGTAGCCGGGTGATGGTGAACGCGAAGTCGCCGCCGGGCAGTTCGGCGAGTCGTACGTTGCGGAAGTCCGCCGCGTCACGGAAGTACGCGTAGGCGTCCTCACCGCGGCCCGTGCCGTCGGCGCGGCCGGTCCTCGCGTACAGCAGGCGGGCCTGACCCAGCAGGTCCAGTCCGATGTTGGCCAGGGCCAGTTCCTCCTCCAGTTCGGGTGCGCGGGTGCACCATTCGGCGAGCCGCTGGGCGGACACCAGGGCGTCGTCGGCCAGCGCTAGGCAGCAGGCCGCCAGGGCTCCCGCGTCGACGCCGTCGGGCACGGCCTGGTCCATGCCGTGCAGCGGGTCGGTGAATCCGGTGCCGAACGCCCACCGTGTGTCGTCGTGGGATGTGTGCAGGTCCTCGTCGCTCATGCGCTGTTCCTAGATGTGGGGGACGTCGTCGGGGATGGCGTAGAAGGTGGGGTGGCGGTAGACCTTGTCGCCGCTGGGGGCGAAGAAGGCGTCCTTCTCGTCAGGGGCGGAGGCGGCGATGGTGTCGGAGCGCACCGCCCAGATGCTCACGCCCTCGCTGCGTCGTGTGTACAGGTCGCGGGCGTGGAGGAGGGCCATGTCGTCGTCGGCCGCGCGCAGGGAGCCGACGTGGACGTGGTTGAGGCCGCGCTTGCCACGGACGAAGATCTCGTACAGCGGCCACTCCCGCCGCATGCGGTCCGCGGATCGGGCGTCGGTGCCGGTGGTCTCGCTCATGCCGCCGCTCCTTCGCGCACCCGGACGGCCTGCTTGGCGGCGTAGGCGGCGGCTGCGTCCCGTACCCAGGCGCCTTCCTCGTGCGCGGCCCTGCGTCGTGCGATCCGTTCGTCGTTGCACGGCCCGTCGCCGGCGATCACGCGGTGCAGCTCCGTCCAGTCGGGAGTGCCGAAGTCGTGGCGGCCGCGCTCCTCGTTCCACTTCAGTTCCGGGTCGGGCAGGGTGACGCCCAGCTTCTCGGCCTGCGGGACCGTCATGTCGACGAAGCGCTGGCGCAGTTCGTCGTTGGAGTGCCGCTTGATCTTCCAGGCCATGGACCGCATGGAGTTGGGAGAGTCGTCGTCGGGCGGCCCGAACATCATCAGGGACGGCCACCACCAGCGGTCGACGGCGTCCTGCACCATGGCCCGTTGCTCGTCGGTGCCCCGCATCATGGTCATCAGCAGTTCGTAGCCCTGCCGTTGGTGGAAGGACTCCTCCTTGCAGATGCGCACCATCGCGCGACCGTAGGGGCCGTAGGAGGTGCGGCAGAGGGGCACCTGGTTGCAGATGGCCGCGCCGTCCACGAACCAGCCGATCACGCCGACGTCCGCGAAGGTGCGGGTGGGGTAGTTGAAGATGGAGGAGTACTTCTGACGGCCTTCGACCAGCCGCTCGGTCAGCTCGGTGCGGTCGGCGCCGAGGGTCTCGGCCGCCGAGTAGAGGTACAGCCCGTGCCCGGCCTCGTCCTGCACCTTGGCGAACAGGATCGCCTTGCGGCGCAGCGAGGGGGCCCTGGTGATCCACTCTCCCTCCGGCTGCATGCCGATGATCTCGGAGTGGGCGTGCTGGGCGATCTGCCGGATGAGCGTGGCGCGGTAGCCGTCGGGCATCCAGTCGCGGGGTTCGATGCGGTGATCCCGGTCGATGGTGTCCTGGAAGGCCGACTCGGGGCTTGGGGCCCCGGGGGGTGTGCCCGTGGGGTTGTTCATGGTGGGTCCGTCCCGTCGTACTGGGTAGGTGGGTGGGTCAGTGGCCGCGGAAGGCGGGGCCACGGCGCTCGAGGAAGGCCGCTACGGCTTCCTGGTGGTCTTCGGTGGCGCCGAGGCGCCGTTGGATCACGGCCTCGCGTTCCAGTGCGGCGGGCAGCGGGGTGGTGGCGGCGCCTCGGAGCAGTGCCTTGATCTCCCGGTGGGCGGCGGTGGGCCCGCAGGCCAGGGAGCGCGCCAGGGCCAGCCCCTCGGCCGTGGCGGTGCCGTCGGGTACGACGCGTTGGACGAGACCCCAGCGTTCGGCGTCCCGGGCGGAGAAGGGCTCGTTGAGGAGCATGAGTGCGGCGGTGCGTGAGGGGCCGAGCTGTCGGGCGAGGGCGCGGGCTACCCCGGAGTCGGAGGCCAGGGCCAGGCCGGTGAAGGCGGTGGCGAAGCGTGCGCTCTCGGCGGCGACGCGCAGGTCGGCGCAGAGCGCGATGCCGAGTCCGGCTCCGACGCAGTTGCCCTCGACGGCCGCGACGAGCGGGATCGGCAGCGCGTTCAGCTCCTTCATCAATGGGTTGTAGTCGTTGGGAAGGTTCGCGAACGCCCGGGTGGGCGAGCTCTTCAGCAGCCGGGCGTGTTCGGTGAGGTCCTGTCCGACGCTGAAGTTCTTGCCGCGGGCTGTGATGAGCGCCGCCCTCACTCCGCGGGCGGCATCCGTGGTCAAGCGGCGGGCTGCGGTGAGCAGTGCGCTGCGCAGGTGCGCGTCGAGCGCGTTGCCAGCCGTGAGGCCGCGCAGTTCGACGACGGCCACGGCTCCGGTGACGTCGTAGGCCACCCCGTACGCCTCGCGGTCCTCCCCTTGGCCTTCCCGGGCGGGGACGGAGGGGCTGTCGTTCAGTGCCATGAGTAGAACCCCTGACCGGTCTTGCGGCCCAGTTCTCCGCGGGCGACCTTCTCGCGCAGCAGCCGGGGCGGCGCGAACCGCTGTCCGAGGGTGGTGTGCAGGTGTTCGGCGATGGCGAGGCGTACGTCGAGGCCCACCACGTCGGTCAGGCGCAGCGGCCCCATCGGGTGCCGGTAGCCGAGGCGCATGGCCGTGTCGATGGCCGCCGGGTCGGCGACACCCTCCTCGACCATGCGGATCGCCTCGAGACCGAGCGCGAGACCGAGCCGGCTGCTGGCGAAGCCGGGTGAGTCGTTGACGACGATCTCCTGTTTGCCGAGGGCGCGGGTCCAGCCGATCGCCGCGGTCAGGGTTTCGTCGCTGGTGTCGGGAGCGGTGACCAGTTCGACGAGCGTGGAGACGGGCACGGGGTTGAAGAAGTGCATTCCCAGGAACCGCGCCGGACGCTTCAGGGCCGCGGCCAGTTCGGTCACCGGCAGGGAGCTGGTGTTGCTGGCCAGTACGCACTCCGCCGTCACGACCTGTTCGGTGGCGGCGAGCAGGCCGGCCTTGAGGACCGTGTCCTCGGGCACCGCCTCGATGACGAGCTGCATGTCATGGGGCAGTTCGGCGACCGAGGTCACGGCGGTGACCCGGGCGGCCGCCGCGCGGGCCGCGGTTCCGTCGAGCCCCCCGCGCTCGGCGGCCAGCCGCAGCCCGGCGGCGATCCTGTCGTGGGCGGTGGC
This sequence comes from Streptomyces sp. NPDC001617, assembly GCF_053596855.1. Taxonomy (NCBI): domain Bacteria; kingdom Bacillati; phylum Actinomycetota; class Actinomycetes; order Kitasatosporales; family Streptomycetaceae; genus Streptomyces; species Streptomyces sp. NPDC001617. Next base: position 10,531 of record NZ_JBSFHA010000067.1, on the reverse strand, counting down.
CGCGGCCGCGGCGTCGTGTTCCACGACCGTCACGGACGATCCGACGGCCGCGAAGGACTGGGCGATACCGGCGCCCATCCGGCCGCCGCCGATCACCCCCACGACGGCGGGCGGTGCGGATGCCGAGGTCATGCCCGGCCTCCCTTCTCGTCCAGGAAGCGCGTCATGCGCTCCTTCTTGTCGCTGCCTTCGAACAGCACGGCCTGGGCGAGGTCGTCGGCCACGGGGTGGGCTCCCGGGGCGTCGGTGACGAGCTTGGTGAGCCGCAGGGCCAGGGCCGAGGAGCGGGCCATGCGGTCGAGCAGGGCGTGTGCCTCGACGATCAGCCGGTCCGTGGGTACGACGTCCATGAGCAGTCCGCAGGTGAGCGCGGCCGGCGCGTCGAGGGTGCGGCCGGCGAGCAGGACCTGTTTGGCCACCGATTCGCCGACCAGTTCCCGCAGTCGCCAGCACGCGCCGGCGGCGGCGAGGATGCCCAGGCCGGGCTCGGGGTTGCCGAAGACCGCGTCGGGGCCGGCGATGCGCAGGTCGCAGGCGTACGCCAGTTCGGCGCCGCCGCCGAGCGCCCAGCCGGACACGGCCGCCACCGTGGGCATGGGCAGTCTGCGGATCCGCTCGAAGAGGCGGCTGTTGATGCCCCGCAGCGCCTCTTGCCTGCCGCGCTCGCGCAGTTCGGCGATGTCGGCGCCGCCGGCGAACACCCCGCCGTGCCCGGTGAGCAGGAGCAGCTTGGGGTCGTGCTCCAACTCCTGGCACACACGGTGCAGTTCGGCGACCATGCGGCCGTTGACGGCGTTGCGGGCCTCGGGGCGGTGCAGGGTGACGACGAGCCGGTCCGCCCGCCGTTCGACGAGCAGGGTCTCGTACGAGGTGTCGGCGGTCGTGCTCATACGCGCTCCAGCAGCATCGACACGCCCATCCCGACGCCCACGCACATGGTCGCCAGGCCCCGGTGGCCGTTCTCGCGTTCCATCCGGCCGAGCAGGGTGAGCACGATGCGTGCGCCGGAGCAGCCCAGCGGGTGGCCGAGGGCGATGGCGCCGCCGTCGGCGTTGACGCGGTCCTCGTCCAGCTTCAGCCTGCGGATGACCGACAGTGCCTGGGAGGCGAACGCCTCGTTGAGTTCGACCGTGTCCAGGTCGTCGACGCTCCAGCCCGCCCGGTCCAGTGCCAGCGCGGTGGCCGGCACGGGGCCGAGTCCCATGAGGCGGGGCTCGACCCCGGCCGAGGCGGCGGTGACGACACGGGCGCGGGGAGTCAGCCCGTACCGTTCGACCGCCGCCCCGCTCGCCACCACCAGGGCCGCTGCCCCGTCCGACAGCGGCGAGGAGTTGCCCGCGGTGACGATTCCCTCGCGGCGGAAGGAGGTGCGCAGCGCGCCGAGTTTCTCCAGCGTGGTGTCCGGCCGAGGTCCCTCGTCCTGGGTCACCTCCCCGTCCTTCACCGGTACCGGGACGATCTCCTGGTCCAGGCGGCCGGCTCGCCCGGCGGCCTGTACCCGCCGGTGGCTGCGCAGGGCGTAGGCGTCCGCCTCCAGGCGTGTGATGCCGTCCAGGGCGGCGAGTTCCTCGGCGGTCTCGCCCATCGACAGGGTGGTCTCGGCGGGGAAGCGCGGGTTGGTGAAGCGCCAGCCGAGGGGGGTGTCGTGCATTTCGGTCGGCCGGGCCCAGGGTGTGCCCGGCTTGGCCATCACCCAGGGGGCGCGGGTCATCGACTCCACTCCGCCCGCCACGACCAGGTCGGCCTCGCCCGCCCGTATCGTCTGGGCGGCGGACGCCACGGCCGTCAGGCCGGACGCGCACAGCCGGTTGACGGTGTATCCGGGCACGTGGTGCGGCAGACCTGCCAGCAGTGCCGCCATCCGCGCCACGTTGCGGTTGTCCTCGCCGGCCTGGTTGGCGGCGCCGAGGATCACCTCGTCGACGGCTTCGGCCGGGGTGCCGGAGCGCCGCACCGCCTCGCCGACGACCAGGGCGGCCAGGTCGTCGGGGCGTATGGAGGCCAGGGCACCGCGGTGGCGTCCCAGCGGGGTGCGGGCGCCGTCGATCAGATAGACCTCGTCAGACATGGTCGTGCTCCTCTGCGGTTGCGTGACGGCGGGACTGGAGGACCGAGAACCGGCCGTGGACGAACGCCGGGTCGGTGAGCGTCGCGTTGGCGGCGGGGTTGGCCGAGGTGCCGTGGAAGTCGCTGAAGGCCGCGGACTGGTTGGGGAAGACGTCCCGGGTCAGGTTCTCCGACAGGTGCACCCCGGCTTCCAGGGCCGTCGCACGCGTCGCCGTCAGTACGCCCTCGTCGGTCGCGTACACGCAGGCGGTGAGGGCGCCGTGGCGTCGTACGGTCTCGTGCAGGACGCGCAGGGAGTGTGCGGTGTCGTCGGTGGCGATGACGAAGGAGATGGGCCCGAACCACTCGCTCGTGCAGGTCTTCATGTCGGCCTCCGCGTCGAGCCGGGCCAGCAGCGGGGTGCGGACGACTGCGTCCGGGTGGTCGGGGTGCACCACGGCCCGGGAGGGATGGGCGGTACGGTCCAGGGCCGCCGCCTCCTCCAGGCGGGCGAGGACTCCGCCGTTCGCGATGGCTCCGAGGGTGGCGGCCGCGCGGGCCGGGTCGGCGAGCAGGTCGTCCAGCGCGGAGCCCAGATCGGCGGCGAACTCGTCGGCCGTACGCGTCCCTTGGTCGGTGGGGAAACCGTCGCGGGGCACCAGGATGTTCTGCGGGGTGGTGCACATCTGGCCGCTGTAGAGCGCCAGCGAGAAGGCGAGGTTGCGCAGCAGTCCGGCGTAGTCGTTCGTGGAGTCCACGACGACGGTGTTCAGCCCCGCCTTCTCCGTGTGCACGACGGCCTGACGGGCGTGGGCCTCCAGCCAGTCGCCGAAATCGCTGGAACCGGTGAAGTCCACGATCCGCACATCGGGGTGGGTGGCCAGGGCGGGAGCCGTGCGCTCCTCGGGGCCCGAGGCGGCCAGCAGGACCACGTCGGGGTCGAAACCGGCCTCCGCCAGCACGTCGCGGGCGATCCGCACGGTGATCGCCAGCGGCAGCACGGCCCGCCGGTGCGGCTTGACGACCACCGGGTTGCCGGTGACCAGGCTCGCGAAGAATCCCGGATATCCGTTCCAGGTGGGGAAGGTGTTGCAGGCGATGAGCACCGCCACACCGCGGCCGACCGGGGTGTAGGACTTCTCCATGACCAGCGGTCCGCCGCGACGCCGGGGCTTGCTCCAGTGCGCGGTGGCCGGATGGCGCCGCTGTGCCTCCCAGGCGTAGGCCACTGCTTCCAGCCCGCGGTCCTGGGCGTGCGGGCCGCCCGCCTGGAAGGCCATCACGAAGGGCTGGCCGGTGGTGTGCTGGACGGCGTGGGCGATCTCGAAGCTCGCGGTGTTCAGGCGGGCCAGGATCTCGGCCGCGACTCCGGCGCGGGCATCGGCGCTGGCGGCACGCCAGGCCGCGCCCGCCGCCTTGGCGGTGGCCACGGCCACCTCGGGCACCAGATGGGGGTAACTGACGCCGAGGGGAAAGCCGTAGGGCGAGACTTCGGCGGCCGGGACGGTGCCGGTGGCCGGGTGCCCGTCGAGCGCGAAGCGGCGGTCGAGGAGGTCGCGGAAAGCGACCTCTCCGCGTTCGGGGGCTCCGGCTCCGTACGCGGAGGCGCTGGGGGTTTCCGGATAGGGCGTCCAGTAGCCGCGGTCGGTGGTGCGTTCCACCGCCTGGTGGAGGAGCTCCACATGGCGGGCGAAGAAGTCGGGGTGCTGGTCGGTGGACATGAGACTCCAGGCCGAACGTTCGGTAGGTGGATGGGCGCGGTGGGCCCGAGCGGAGGGGAAGAGAAGACGGGCCGGATCAGACGTCGGCGAGCAGGATCGCCGGGCGCTCCACGCAGTCGGCGACGAAGCGCAGGAAGCCGCCGGCCACGCCGCCGTCGCAGACCCGGTGGTCGAAGCTGAGCGAGAGCTGCGTGACCTTGCGTACGGCGAGCGCGCCGTCCACCACCCAGGGTTTGTCGACGATGCGGCCCACGCCGAGGAGCGCCGCCTCCGGATGGTTGATGATGGGCGTCGAACCGTCGACGCCGAACACGCCGTAGTTGTTGAGGGTGAAGGTCCCGCCGGTCAGCCGGTCGGGCGGCAGGTTGCCGTCGCGGGCGAGAGCGGTCAGCCGCGCCAGTTCGGCGGCCAGTTGTACGGTCGTCAGCCGGTGGGCGTCACGGACGACCGGGACGACGAGTCCGCGTTCGGTCTGGGCGGCGAAGCCGAGGTGCACTTCGTCGAAGCGCAGGATCTCGCGCTGTTCGGTGTCGACCGCGGAGTTCAACTCGGGGTAGCGGCGCAGACCGGCGACACAGACGCGGGCCAGCAGTGCCAGCAGCCCGACACGACGGCCGGGTTCGGCGGCCTCCAAGACCTTCTTGGCCTGGAGCAGTCCGGTGGCGTCCACGTCGACCCAGGTGGTGGCGTCGGGGATCTCGGCCCGGCTGCGCGAGAGCTTGTCGGCCACGGCCCGGCGGACACCGCGCAGGGGGATGCGCACGAGACCGTTCGCGACGGGCTCCGTGCGGGGGGCGGCTTCCCTCGGGCTGCGGGCGCCCTGGGCGAGGGCCTGCTCCACGTCGCGCCGCAGGACGACTCCGGCGGGACCGGAAGGCCGCAGGGCGGTGAGATCGATTCCGTTGTCCCGGGCCATTCTCCGTACCAGGGGTGAGATGACCCGGGGGGCGTGCGGCTCGACCGGCGGCACCGCGGTGGTCTCGGGGCCGCCCGCGGACGTCGTGGCCGCGCGTCGGCGGCGACGGCGGGGCGCCGGTTCACGGCCGGTGCCGTAGCCGATCAGCACGTTGCCGGATCCGGCCTGCTCCTCCTCGCGGTACCGCTCGGCGGCCACCTCGCTCGGGCGTGAGCCGGTGTCTTCTCCCCCGGCGGAGGCACCGGCCCCCACAGTGATCAGCGGTTCGCCCACCCCCAGCGCGGTGCCCGCCTCGGCGTGCAGCCGCAGCACGGTGCCCGCGTAGGGCACCGGCACCTCGACCGCGGCCTTGGCGGTCTCCACCTCGACCACGATCTGGTCGATCGTCACCGTGTCGCCGACGGCGACCTTCCAGTCGATGATCTCCGCCTCGGTCAGTCCCTCGCCGAGGTCGGGCAGGCGGAACAGTTGCTCCCGCGACGTCGCGGTGCTCATGCGACCGCTCCCTTCAGCAGGTGGCGGGCATCCGGCTCGTCGGCGAACTGCAGGCGGTCGACGGCGTCGAGGATCCGGTCGACGCCGGGCAGGTGGGCGTGCTCCAGCTTCGGCGGCGGATACGGGATGTCGAACCCGGAGACCCGTAGGACCGGCGCGGCCAGGGAGTGGAAGCAGCGCTCCTGGACCCGCGCGGCGATCTCGGCGCCGACTCCGGCGAAGCCCTGGGCCTCCTGCACGACCACGCAGCGCCCGGTCCTGCGGACGGACTCCGTGACGGTCTCGTCGTCGAAGGGGACCAGGGTCCGCAGGTCCACCACTTCGAGGTCGATCCCGTCGGCGGCGGCGGCCTCGGCCGCCGCCAGGGCCACCGGGACCGACGGCCCGTAGGCGACCAGCGTGGCGTCGCGGCCCACCCGCCGTACCGCCGCCCGGCCGAAGGGCGGCGCTTCCCGCGTCTCCAGGTCGGCGTCCTCGCGCGACCAGTACAGCTTCTTCGGCTCCAGGAAGACCACGGGGTCGGGGTCCGCCACCGCGTCGCGCAGCAGCCAGTACGCGTCCTCGGCCGTGGCTGGGGTGACGACCTTCAGGCCGGGGGTGTGCGCGTAGTAGGCCTCACTGGAGTCGCAGTGGTGCTCCACTCCCCCGATCCCGCCGGCGTACGGGATGCGGATCACCATCGGCAGGCCGATCCGTCCGCGGGTGCGGTTGCGCAGCTTGGCGACGTGGGAGGCGATCTGCTCGAACGCCGGGTACGCGAAGGCGTCGAACTGCATCTCCACCACGGGCCGGAATCCGCCCATCGCCATGCCGACCGCCAGCCCGACGATGCCGGCCTCGGCCAGCGGGGTGTCGAAGCAGCGCTGTTCCCCGAAGTCGCGGGTCAGGCCGTCGGTGATGCGGAACACCCCGCCGAGCGGACCGACGTCCTCGCCGAAGACGAGCACCCGCTCGTCCTCACTCAGCGCGTCGCGCAGGGCGGTGTTGAGCGCCTGCGCCATCGTGACCTTGGTCATCGGGGTTCAGTCCTCCTGATCGTGCCCGGAGGCGTCGACCGCCGCCAGTTCGGCGGCCAACTGGGCCCGCTGCTCGTGCAGTTGGGGTGTCGGTTCGGCGTAGACGTGGTCGAACAGCTCCAGCGGGTCCAGCTCGGAGTCCGCGTTCATGCCCGCGCGCACCCGCGCGGCCAGTTCCTCGGCCTCCTCCCGCAGCGCGGCGACGTCCTCGTCGGTGAGCGCGTCCCGCGATCGCAGGTACGCCTCCAGCCGGTCGACCGGGTCGGCAGCCCGCCACTGCTCGACCTCGTCGTCCTCCCGGTAGCGGGTGGCGTCGTCGGCGTTGGTGTGCGCGTCCATGCGGTAGGTGTGCGCCTCGACCAGGACGGGACCGTGTCCGGCCCGTGCGTGCTCCACCGCCGTGGTCAGTACCGCCAGCACGGCGACCAGGTCGTTGCCGTCGACCTGCTCGGAGCGCACGCCGTGGCCGATGCCCTTGTACGCGAGCGCGGGTGCCGCGGTCTGCCGGGCCAGCGGCACGGAGATCGCGTACTTGTTGTTCTGGACGAAGAAGACGACCGGCGCGCGGAAGACGGCCGCGAAGTTCAGCGCCTCGTGGAAGTCGCCCTCGCTGGTGGCACCGTCACCGACGAGAGCCATCGCCACGCCGCCGGTGCCCGCGCGGCGCAGGGACTCGGCCATACCGGTGGCGTGCAGCACCTGCGTGGCCAGCGGGGTGCACTGCGGAGCGACGCGGGTGGCGGCGGGGTCGTAACCGCAGTGCCAGTCGCCGCGCAGCAGCGTCAGCACCTCGACGGGGTCGATGTCGCGGGTGACCAGGGCCACCGAGTCGCGGTAGGTGGGAAACAGCCAGTCGTCGGGGCGCAGCGCGAGCACGGCACCGATCTGGCAGGCCTCCTGGCCTCGGCTGGAGGGGTAGACCGCGAGCCTGCCCTGCTTGGTCAGGGCGGTCGCCTGGGTGTCGAACCGGCGTCCCAGGACCATCCGCCGGTAGGCCTCGCGCAGGGCCTGGGCCGGTGGCTCGGCGTAGTCGGCCGGCTGTCTGGCGACCGCTGTGCCGTCCTCGGCCACGAACCGTACCGGCGTCAGCGACGGCAGCAGGCCCTGGACGGTCTGGCGGAGGCTCTTCACAGACATGGAGGGCACTCGCTTTCTCTGGACACTTGACAGGAGAATGGTCGCCACCGCGGAATATGTGTTCAATAGCTCCGCCGAACTGGCGATGAAATGCCGAACTGAGCGAGACAGGAGAGCAATGTGTCCGAGGAAAGCGCGCCGCCGGGTGCGGCGGCCGGACGAACTGCCGTCCCGCTCGACGACATCGACCGGCAGATCCTCAGCCGGCTCCTCGAGGACGGCCGGATCTCGGTCCGGGCCCTCGCCGAGCAGGTCCACATCTCCAGGGCCAACGCCTACACACGTATCGGCAGACTGGTGGCCGAGGACGTCATCACGGGCTTCACCGCACAGCTGAACGCGCAGCGGGCCGGCCTCGGTACGAGCGCCTACGTGATGCTGGGCATCGACCAGAACGCCTGGCGCGACATCTCGCGCGAGCTGCGTGAGATCCCGTATGTGGAACATGTCGCCCTGGTCACGGGCGACTTCGACGTCCTGGTGCTGGTGCGCGCGCCGGACAACATCGCGCTTCGCCAGGTCGTGCTGGGGAACATCCAGGCGGTGCCGGGCGTGCGCTCGAGCCGCACCTGGCTCGTCTTCGACGAGGTGCGCGGGCGCGGCGCCACCTGGACCGGCTGAGCACAGGCCGGCTCATACGTCGATGAGCTCGACGGCGAGGCCGGGGTCGGGCACGGCAACGCCGTCGGGTGCCGGCCCGGGGACCGTGAACTGTTCCGCCGCCGCGGCGGACGCGGAGGCCGCCGGCGGGGCGTGCCACCGGGAGCGCAGTACGCGAAACCGTCCGGTGACGAAGTGGGCGCCGGCGCCCGGCAGTTCGGCGAGCGCCGAGGAAGGGCCGGCGGGCAGGTCGCTGAGGTTCGCCACCAGATCGACCCCGGCGTCCAGCGCGGCCGCCTCGGCGGCCGCCAGCACCAGTGGGTCGGTGGAGTGCACAGCGGCGTAGATCGCGCCGTGCCGTGCCACGGTACGGCGCAGAAGCGCCAGGGCGTGCGAGGTCGAATCGGTCCCCACCAGGAAGGAGACCGGACCGGGCCATTCCCGTGTGTAGACCGGCTCGTCCGAGGCCCGCAGCCGCACCAGCAGCGGGCTGCGCGTGTCGGCACCCGGATGGTCCGGGTGGGCGACCGGAGCGGAGGCGTGCAGGACCGGGCCGTACCGTGCGGCCTCCGCCAGCGCGTCACGCACCTCGTCGGCGGTGATCGCGCCCAGTACCCGCGCCACGCGTGTGGGATGACCGAGCAGGCGGTCCACGGCGTCAGCGAGGTCGGACCCGAGGTCCCGAAGGGTCTTGCGGCCCTCGTCGGTCCCGAAACCCTGGTCGGGGACCAGGATGTTCTGCGGGGTGGTGCGCACCGTGCCGTTGCACAGGCACAGGGAGAGGGCGAGTCCGCGGACCAGCCCCCGGTAGTCGTCGGTCGAGTCCACGACCACGGTGTTCAGTCCGGTCCGGTCGGCGAACACGGCGGCCTGGCGGGCGTGTTGCTCCAGCCAGGTCGCGAAGCGCGCCGAGCCGGTGAAGTCGACGATGCGCACCGCCGGGTCCGTGGCCAGCCGCCGGTGCACCTGCCGCTCCGGTTCCGCCACCGCCAGGGTCACGACGTCCGGGTCGTGACCTGCCTCCACGAGCACCTGCCGGGCGACCCGCACCGTGATCGCCAGTGGCAGCACCGAGCGTGGGTGGGGGGCCACGACGACGGGATTGCCGGTCACCAGACTGGCGAACAGGCCGGGAAACCCATTCCAGAGGGGGAAGTCGGGACAGCCGACGAGCAGCGACACCCCCCGGGGCACGAGGGTGCAGCTGCCCCGCAGGGCCAGTGGTCGACCGCGTCGTCCGGCACTCTCCAGGGGCAGGTCGGCCGGGACGCGTTCCGACTCGGCGAAGGCCTGGGCGACGGCCTCCAGAGCACGGTCCTGGGCGCGCGGCCCCGCGGCGCGAAGAGCGGTCGGCAACGGCTGGCCGGTGGTGTGGTGCACCGCCAGGGCCAGCTCGTGGCTGCGGGTGTTCAGCCGACGCAGGATCTCCACGGCGAGCCCTGCGCGCTGGTAGGGCCCGGCGGCCCGCCAGCCGGCCGCGGTCCGTGCGGCCGCGGCGACCAACTCGGCCGGGTCGCAGCGTGGATAGGCGATGCCCAGGCCGATGCCGTACGGCGACGACTCCGTGCGCACACTGCCGAGTGCGCCGGGCTGCCCCAGGTCGAAGGGCCGTCCCAGCAGGGAGTCGAAGACCTTTCCGGCGGTGCGTGTCGATCTCATCCCCGCGTCCGCTGCGTCCTGGCCGGTCGCCTCGGTGAAGGGGCGGCGGCGTTCACCGGCGGCGAGGGCGGCGACGACGCTCTGGAGCAGTTCGCGGTGCCGTTCGTAGGCGCTGGGGCGCATGGCCTTCAGCCTTTCCAGGTCGCCGCGAGTGCCAGTAGGGCGTCGTTCTCCTCCGGCAGACCGATCGTCACCCGGACGCCCTCGCCGAAGAACGGGCGGACCACCACTCGCCCGGCGAGGCAGTGCACCGCGAAGTCCGCGCTGTCGTCGGCGAGCGGCAGCCACACGAAGTTGGACTGGGAGTCGGGGACGTCGAATCCCAGCGCACGCAGCCGCCGGGTGACACGGTCTCGTTCGGCGACCGTGAGCGCGGCCTGCCGGGCGACCTCGCCGGATTCACCGAGGGCGACGACGGCCGCCCGCTGGGCGAGGGCGCTGACGCTGAACGGCACCTGGGTCTTGCGCACGTGGGAGGCGACATCGGGCGGCGCGACGCAGTAACCGACACGCAGCCCCGCCAGGCCGTAGGCCTTCGAGAAGGTCCGCAATACCACCACGTTCGGCCGGTCGCCGAGGAGCGCGAGGGCGTCGGGGACCAGGGCGGGATCGGCGTACTCCCGGTACGCCTCGTCGACGACGATCATCACGTCCCGCGGCACCCGGTCGGCGAAGTCGAGCAGGTCCCGCTCGCCGAGCGCGGTGGAGGTGGGGTTGTTGGGGTTGCACACGAACACCAGCCGGGTCCGGTCGGAGATCGCCGCAGCCATGGCGTCGAGGTCGAGAGTGTGATCACGCAGGGGCACCTTCACCGCCGATCCGCCCGCGACCGCGGTGAGGATCGGGTACGCCTCGAAGGAACGCCAGCCGAAGACGACCTCGTCGCCGGGGCCGACGACCGTGTGCAGCAGCTGTCCGCAGACCTCGGAGGAGCCGGCGCC
>NZ_JBSFHA010000066.1:0-58527 GCF_053596855.1 Streptomyces sp. NPDC001617 | reverse complement strand
CCCACCGCTTTCACCTCTGCCGGCCGCGCCCAACCGGCATGTCCGGCCCCACCCGGAAGACATGCCGGCACGCCGACGTCACGTGACCTCTGCTTGATGCGCCCCTCCGGGACGCCGTACCGGCCTCCGGCCGACCGCCTTCGGCAGTGGGCCTGCGTCGACACCGACGCTTTCACCTCTGCCGACCGCGCCCAACGGGCACGTCCGGCCCCACCCGGAAGACATGCTGGGCACGCCGACGTCACGTGGCCTCTGCTTGATGCGCCCCTCCGGGACGCCGTGCCGGCCTCCGGCCGACGGCCTTCGGCAGTGGGCCTGCGTAGACACCGACGCTTTCACCTCTGCCGACCGCGCCCAACCGGCATGTCCGGCCCCACCCGGAAGACATGCCGGCACGCCGACGTCACGTGGCCTCTGCTTGATGCGCCGCTCCGGGACGCCGTGCCGGCCTCCGGCCGACGGCCTTCGGCAGTGGGCCTGCGTCGACACCGACGCTTTCACCTCTGCCAGCCGCGCCCAACCGGCATGTCCGGCCCTACCCTGAAGACATGCTGGCACGTCGGCGTCACGTGTATTTCGCCATGATGGGCACCTGCATCACGCTGTTCGTCCTGGCCTGGGGAGTCGTGCGGATCTGGTCGGTTCCGGCGGCCGTGGCGATGTGTGTGGTGGCCATGGTCATCCCGCCGGTCGCCGCGATGGTCGCGAACCGGCGGGGGCCGGACGACCGCTGGTGGGACGACCCGTCCGGGGACCCCAAGTCCGACGAGTGGTGGGACGAGCTGGACGGCAAGAAACGGCCGCGGTGACGTGGCGCGGTGACGTGGTGGCCGGCCTCGAACGGCGGACGAGCCGGGATGGCCTCACCGCCGTCGACGACGCGCCGCTCCACGCTGTTCGCCCCGGCCCCGCGTCCCTGCGCCGGGGCCGCCTCAGCCCAGTGCGCGTCCCAGCACCCACACCACCGGTGCAGCGGCCGACAGCGGCAGGGCGACGCCTGCCGTGAAGTGCACGAACTTCGACGGGTAGTCGTAGCTCGCCACGCGATGGCCGATCAGCGCGCAGGCCGCCGCGCCCGCGCCCAGCAGGGCGCCCTTCGCGCCGAAGTCCGTCATGCCGCCGATCGCGATGCCCGCGCCGGCCGCGGCGAGCAGGGAGACGACCACCGAGGCCGGGGTCGGCAGCGGGAGCGCCCGGGCGAGGACCGCCACCGCGGCCGCGGCCGCGCCGACCGACACCGCGTCCGCGTCGGCCGCGAGGTAACCGGCCGCCACGATCGACAGCGCCGCCGAGGCGACGGTGGCCATCAGGCCGTACATTCGCTCGTCCGGGTCGGCGTGCGAGCGCAGTTGCAGGACGAGCGAGAGCAGCACCCAGACTCCGATCGTGCCCAGGATGGCCGCCGGTCCGTGCCCACGGCCCGCCACGAGGAGCACGACGTCCGCGACCAGCGCGCCGAGGAACGCCAGCGCGATGCCCTGCCGGGCCGGCCACATGCCGTTCAGCCGGAACCAGCCCGCCGCGGTGACGGCCTGGAGGACGACGAGGGGGACGAGGAGGGCGTACGACCCGACGGCCGCCGTACCGGACAGGAGCAGCCCCAGCAGCGCGGTGAGCGCGGCCGGCCGCATCCCGGGCTCGATGACCGGCGAACGGCCCTCCAGGCGGGCCCGCTGGGCATCCGTGATCCTGGAGTTGCCGCCGATGGTCGCCGGACCGTAGCCGGCGACTCCGACGGGGTTTTCCTCAGGCACGGAGGGTGCGGACACGGGTGCCTGCGGCTGCTGCTGCCATGCCTGAGCCGCCGGCTGGGGCGACTGCGGCGGCAGATACCCCGTCTCGGTCCCCTGCACCGGCGCCTGCACCTGTGTCTCCCACGTCTGCCCCTGCCACTGCTGCGTGTGCTGCGGGGCGGCGTACGGGTCGTCGTAGGTCTGCTGCCACTGCGGGTCGTAGCCCTGTTGGTACTGGTTCTGCTGGTACTGGTTCTGCTGGTACTGGTTCTGGTTCTGGTACGGCTGCTCGGTCATCCTCACCCTCCTGCGAACGGCGGGAGCACCTCGACCGTGCCGCCGTCGGCCAGCCGTACCGTCTCATGACCGCGGGTCCCGACAGGGTCACCGTCGATGAGGAACGAGCATCGCCGCAGCACCCGGGCCAGTTCTCCGGGGTGTCGCTCGCGCACGGCCTCGAGCGCGTCGGCGAGGGTGACCGCGTCGTACGGCTCCTCGGCGACCCCGGCCGCGGCCTTCGCGGCGGCCCAGTAGCGCACCGTGACCTTTGGCATCCGTTCCTCAATCGATCGGCGGCGCACACCATCGCGGTGCACCCCTGTGTTCCGTCAGGCTAGCCCGCCCGGCCGACAGCCCAGTTCCCGATGCGGGCCAGCAGCTCGTCCGTCGCCGCGTGTTCCGCGTGCCCCATGCCACCCTCCAGCCAGAGTTCGCCGTGCTCACCGGCGGCGGTGGCCAGCATGCGGGGATGGTCGACGGGGAAGTAGCCGTCCCGGTCGCCGTGCACGATCAGGAGAGGGGTGGGGGCGATGCGCGGCACCGCCTCCACCGGGGACAGCGGGACCGGATCCCACTCGCGGTGGTGGATCCTCGTACCGAAGCCGTAGCGGCCCACCAGACGGCCCTCCGGGCGCGTTACCAGCCAGTGGAGCTTCCGCATGGGGGCCGTGCCCCGGTAGTACCAGCGGGCCGGTGCACTGACGGAAACCACCGCGTCCGTATGCGCGTCCGTGCGCCCCTCCCGCCCCGACCCGTCCGAACCATCCGCACCATCCGGTCCGTACAGCGCCGCGTGCCGCAGCGCCACGGAACCGCCCATCGAGAAGCCGACGGTGGCCACGCGCGCGTGCCCGAGCGAGCGCGCCCAGCGGACGGCCGCGGCCAGATCGAGGACCTCCTTGTCACCGACCGTCGAGCGCCCGCCGGAGGCCCCATGGCCGCGGAAGGAGAAGCTGACCACGGCCCCGTACTGGGCGAACGCCTCGACGACCCGGCGGACGTGCGGCTTGTCCACGTCGCCGGTGAAGCCGTGGGCCATGACGAACACGAGATCAACGGCAGATGGCGCGGAGGCGTCGTATACGGCGGACCTCGGGTCGTATACGGAATCGATCGTCACCCCGTCGTCGGTGTGCAGAAACGTCCGCAAAGGTGTGCGTCTGATCGTCTCAGAGTTCGGAATACGGGTGGAACGGGCCACATGACCTGCCGGACCAGTGCTCATGTGGGCTATTCTGCTGGGCAGAGGACTCGGGCAGCGTAGCCCCCGGGTCCTTTTGTGCTTTCGGAAGCGTTGTATACGAAGCGGGAAACTCCAGGTGACCGCTGGTGTACGGGGCCTTCGGGATCGCAGAGCAGGTGATACACCGCACACGTCCTCGCAGGGACCGAGGAGGAACCAGACGTATGAGTTCTCTGCTGCTCCTGACCAATGCCCTCCAGCCGTCGACGGAGGTGCTGCCAGCTCTCGGACTGCTGCTGCACAACGTGCGCGTGGCACCGGCTGAAGGCCCCGCTCTCGTCGACACCCCCGGTGCCGACGTCATCCTCATCGACGGCCGCCGCGACCTTCCGCAGGTCCGCAGCCTCTGCCAGCTGCTGCGCTCCACCGGCCCCGGCTGTCCGCTCATCCTGGTCGTGACGGAAGGCGGCCTCGCGGCCGTCACCGCCGACTGGGGCATCGACGACGTCCTGCTGGACACCGCGGGCCCGGCCGAGGTCGAGGCGCGCCTGCGGCTTGCCATGGGCCGGCAGCAGATCGTCAACGACGACTCCCCCATGGAGATCCGCAACGGCGACCTGTCGGTCGACGAGGCGACCTACTCCGCCAAGCTCAAGGGGCGCGTCCTCGACCTCACCTTCAAGGAGTTCGAGCTCCTCAAGTACCTCGCCCAGCACCCGGGCCGCGTCTTCACGCGCGCGCAGCTGCTGCAGGAGGTCTGGGGCTACGACTACTTCGGCGGCACCCGAACGGTCGATGTGCACGTACGACGTCTGCGCGCCAAGCTCGGCCCCGAGCACGAGTCGCTGATCGGAACCGTCCGGAACGTCGGTTATCGATTCGTTACCCCCGAGAAGGCGGACCGGGTCGCCGACGAGGCCAAGGCCAAAGCGGATCGGGCAAATCCGGAGGATGTGGACGAGACCGCCGCCCTGGACGTGACCGAGGTACCGGCGGAGGCATAAGAGGCGCTCGGGCAGGGCATTGCTTCCGCACATGGGGTACCGAAGGAAGCTCTTCACGCCCTGCCCGGAGTCGGTCTCTCCGCGTAGACTCCGCGCGTGGCCAAGGTGACTCGGGATGATGTGGCGCGACTGGCGGGGACTTCCACCGCGGTCGTCAGCTATGTCATCAACAACGGACCCCGGCCGGTCGCCCCGGCCACGCGCGAGCGTGTCCTCGCCGCGATCAAGGAGCTGGGGTACCGGCCGGACCGGGTCGCCCAGGCGATGGCGTCCCGACGGACAGACCTCATAGGCCTGATCATCCCGGACGCTCGCCAGCCCTTCTTCGGCGAGATGGCACACGCGGTCGAGCAGGCCGCGTCCGAGCGCGGAAAAATGGTGCTGGTCGGCAACACCGACTACGTGAGCGAACGCGAGGTCCACTACCTGCGCGCCTTCCTGGGCATGCGGGTCTCCGGCCTGATCCTCGTCAGCCACGCGCTGAACGACCAGGCCGCCGCGGAGATCGAGGCCTGGGACGCGCGGGTGGTGCTCCTGCACGAGCGCCCGGAGGCCATCGACGACGTCGCCGTGGTGACGGATGACCTGGGCGGCGCCCGACTGGCCGTGGAGCATCTGCTGCAGCACGGCTACGAGTACGTCGCCTGTATGGGCGGTACGGCCGAGACGCCCGCCGTGGGCGACCCCGTCTCCGACCACGTCGAGGGCTGGCGCCGGGCGATGGAGGAGGCCGGGAAGCCGACCGAGGGGCGGCTGTTCGAGGCCCCGTACAACCGCTACGACGCGTACCGCATAGCGCTGGAGCTTCTCGGCGGGCCCCGGCGGCCCCCGGCGATCTTCTGCTCGACCGACGACCAGGCGATCGGTGTGCTGCGGGCGGCGCGGGAGCTGCGGATCGATGTGCCGGGGGAGCTTGCCGTCGCCGGGTTCGACGACATCAAGGAAGCGGCGCTGACGGATCCGCCGATGACGACTGTCGCGTCGGACCGGCCGGCCATGGCTCGGGCTGCCGTGGATCTCGTGCTGGACGACGGGGTGCGGGTCGCGGGGTCTCGGCGGGAGCGGTTGAAGGTGTTTCCGTCGAGGTTGGTTGTGCGTAGGTCCTGCGGCTGCGAGTAGCTCCGCCGGTTGGGCCGTCCTTCGGCTTGCGGTCCGTTGTGGCTGGTCGCGCCCACGCGGCGGAGCCGCCTGTGGATACAGCCCCGCGCCCCTCGCCGGCGTCTTCATGAGCCTTGGCTGAGAAGAGCTCCCAACCCCCGAGTTCCGCCTTTATATCGGGCATACGAGGTTCTGCCGGGCTTCTCAGCGGGCACTCAGGAAGCTCTCATGGTTGAGGGACAAGCTCAATGGCATGACCGAGAGCTTCCGCCGCAGCGGCGAGTACGAGAACCCGTACCAGGGCGACCAGCAGCAGTACGCCTCCTCGCCCGTGAACCCCGAGTGGCCGCCCCCGCCGGGGTACCAGCCGGCGCAGCAGCAGCCCGCTCCGCAGTCTGTGCAGCCGGTCGCGGTTGGCGCCGACGGCGGTGTCTACGGCGGTGACGGCAACGGCGGTGGTACGGCCGTGCTGGCCCCGGCGCCGGCCGAGTCGGCGCCGGGGGCCGAGCCGGCCGCGAAGAAGCGGACCCGCGGCCCCATCGCCCTCCTCGCCGCCGTGGCGATCGTGGCCGCGGCGATAGGCGGCGGCACGGCCTACGCCTTCCAGGAGCTGGCCGGCAACGACACCGTCGCCACCAGCTCCACGACCACCAACGTGGTGCCGTCCAGCAAGAAGGGCGACGTCGCCGCCATCGCCGCGGCCGTCAGCCCGAGCGTGGTCGAGATCAGCGCGACGCTGAGCAACGGCTCGTCCACCGGCTCCGGCGTGATCATCACCAGCGACGGCGAGATCGTCACCAACAACCACGTCATCTCCGGCGCCCAGTCGATCAAGGTGACGACCAGCAGCGGGAAGTCGTACACCGCGAAGGTGGTCGGCACCGACAGCAAGAAGGACCTCGCGCTGATCAAGCTGGAGGGCGCGTCCGGCCTGCAGGCGGCGTCCCTCGGCAACTCCTCCGGCGTCCAGGTCGGCGACACGGTCGTGGCGATCGGCTCCCCCGAGGGGCTGTCCGGCACGGTCACGAGCGGCATCGTCTCGGCCCTGAACCGCGACGTGACCGTCTCGACCGACGAGAGCCAGAGCCAGGGACAGGGCCAGAGCGGCGGCGACGGCCAGTGGCCGTTCTCCTTCGGCGGCCAGCAGTTCAACGGCGACACCGGCTCGTCCACGACGACGTACAAGGCGATCCAGACCGACGCGTCCCTCAACCCGGGCAACTCGGGCGGCGCGCTGATCGATGCCGGCGGGAACATCATCGGCATCAACTCGGCGATGTACTCGGCGAGTTCGTCCTCGTCCTCCGGTTCCTCCGACGCCGGCAGCATCGGCCTCGGCTTCGCCATCCCGATCAACACCGTCAAGGCCGACCTGGCCACGCTGCGGTCCGGCTCCACCAGCTGAGCCCCCCCCCAACTCACGAGCAGGGAGTACGTCATGATCAAGCAGGTTTCCCACACCGTCGCCGGCACCGACCCGGCCGGCTTCGCCCTGGCCCTCGCGGTGGCGTACGAACTGCACGCACCGGTGGCCGCGGGCCGGGCCCCGGAGCTCGCACCGCAGCTGATGGGGCTGCGTACCACCGCCGCCCACCCGCACCACCGCAAGGTGCAGCTGGGCAGGCTGGCGGCGATGCGGGGCTGATGTGCGAGGCTGAAGGCCTTCAGCACGTCGATTACTTTCAGCCCCTTGTTGTCCCACCGCACCGAGGAACCGAAGCCCATGAGCCCCGCCGAAGGCGACCGTGACACCCAGCGCATCCTGATCGTCGACGACGAGCCGGCGGTGCGTGAAGCACTCCAGCGCAGCCTCGCGTTCGAGGGGTACGAGACCGAGGTCGCGGTGGACGGCGCGGACGCCCTGGAGAAGGCGACCGCCTACCGACCCGACCTGGTCGTCCTCGACATCCAGATGCCCCGCATGGACGGCCTCACCGCGGCCCGCCGCATCCGCGGCGCGGGCGACACGACGCCGATCCTGATGCTGACGGCGCGGGACACGGTGGGTGACCGGGTGACGGGGCTGGATGCCGGAGCGGACGACTATCTGGTCAAGCCCTTCGAGCTGGACGAACTCTTCGCCCGCGTCCGTGCGCTGTTGCGGCGCAGCTCGTACGCGGCCGCCGCGGGGGCCGCCGCGGCCGAGGACAACGAGGCGCTGACCTTCGGCGATCTGCGGATGGATCTGGCGACGCGGGAGGTGACGCGGGGTGGGCGGCCGGTGGAGCTGACCCGCACGGAGTTCACACTGCTGGAGATGTTCATGGCGCACCCTCGGCAGGTGCTCACGCGTGAGCAGATCCTGAAGGCGGTGTGGGGCTTCGACTTCGAGCCCTCGTCCAACTCCCTTGATGTGTACGTGATGTACCTGCGCCGCAAGACCGAGGCCGGCGGTGAGCCCCGGCTTGTGCACACGGTGCGGGGTGTGGGGTATGTGCTGCGGCAGGGTGGGGCGGAGTGAGGAAGGTTCTGCGCCGGTATCGGACGCTCCCGATCCGGTCACGGCTGGCGCTGCTAGTGGCGGCGGCGGTGGCTTTTGCGGTGGCGGCGGTTTCGGTGACGTGCTGGTTCATCGTGCAGGGGAAGCTGTACGAGCAGCTCGACAGTGACCTGACGAAGGGGAAGGGGCCCGGAGGACAAATCCAACAGGCCCAGATCGCCCTCATCAACTGCACCAAGACGCCGCAGAACAACAACGGTTTCTTCCGAAACACCTACTCCCAGGTGGTCACAGAGAACGGAAAGGTCTGCATCACCGACGACTCCATCGGCACGGTCAAGGTCACCCAGGCCGACAAGGACGCGATCAAGAAAGAGAACCCCCGCCAGGTCTACTTCCGCAACGGCACAGCCGACGACGGCAACGAAGTGCGTGTGATGACGCGCTACCTGGCTCCCACGACCAACGCTGCGGGGGAGGCCGGCCCCGACATCGGAATCCTCGTCGCCGTCCCTCTGAAAAGCACCCAGAAGACCCTCAGCGACCTCGCCCTGATCCTCCTCCTCGTCTCCGGTGTAGGAGTCCTCGGCGCCGGAGCCGCCGGCCTCGCAGTGGCCCGTGCCGGTCTCCGTCCCGTCGACAAGCTCACCGAGGCCGTGGAACACGTGGCCCGGACCGAGGACTTGAGTATCCGCATCCCGGTGAAGGACGACGCCGAGGACGAGGTGGCCCGGCTGTCCCGTTCCTTCAACTCGATGACCTCCTCCCTGGCCAACTCCCGCGAACTGCAACAGCAACTCATCGCGGACGCTGGTCACGAACTCCGTACCCCCCTGACCTCCCTCCGCACGAACATCGAACTCCTCACCCGCAGCGAGGAGACGGGCCGCCCGATCCCCCCGGCCGACCGCAAGGCGCTGCTCGCCTCGGTGAAGGCCCAGATGACCGAACTGGCGTCCCTGATCGGCGACTTGCAGGAGCTGTCGAGGTCGGAGGGGCAGCGCGGCGAGCGTGTCCAGGTGGTGTCGCTGCAGGACACGGTCGAGGCGGCCCTGCGCCGGGCACGGCTCCGCGGACCGGAGCTGACGATCACCGCCGACCTCCAGCCCTGGTACGTACGGGCGGAGCCCTCCGCCCTGGAGCGGGCGATCGTCAACATCCTCGACAACGCGGTGAAGTTCAGCCCGGAGGGCGGTGCGATCGACGTCCAGCTGGACCACGGGACCCTGACCGTCCGCGACCACGGGCCCGGCATCCCCGAGGACGAACTCCCCCACGTCTTCGACCGCTTCTGGCGCTCCCCGAGCGCACGGGCCCTGCCGGGCTCGGGGCTGGGTCTGTCGATCGTGGCGCGGACGGTGGAGCAGGCGGGCGGCGAGGTGACGCTGGCGCGCGCGAAGAGCGGCGGCACCATCGCGACCGTACGGCTGCCGGGGGCGGCTACGGCTCCGCCGGAGGTTCCGTAGGCAGGTCGGTTCCGAGCCCGCCGTTCGCAGCCTCTTCGAGGAGAGCCCTCGCTTCGGCGACATCCATGGACCCGGCCCCACGAATTTCAAGATCGTGCTGCGCCCTCACCAGCCCTCAATGCCCCCGGCACGAGGGGGAATTCATGGTGAGGAGCCAACCCCGGCAACCTTTCCGCCCGGAGCGGCGACCCCTCACCGGTCCCTGTCCCCCGCACGGAACGGATGCCCCCATGCCCCAGCACCGTCGCCCCCGAACCGTCCTCGCCATCGCCGTCCCCCTCGTCCTGGCGGCCACCGGAGCCGTCGGCTACGGCTTACTCCCCGGCGCCCAGCCCCAGGCCTCCGCCGCCACCCTCCCCACCTGGGCCACCGCCACCGCCGACGGCTTCGCCTCCGTCAACGCCCTGGGGCAGAACGGCACTTATGGAGGGAGGGACGGGAAGATCGTCACCGTCAAGACCCAGGCCGATCTGGAGAAGTACGCGACCTCCAGCGACCCGTACGTCATCGTCGTCGCCGCGGCCATCACCATCGACCCCGTCGGCAAAGAGATCAAGGTCCAGAGCAACAAGACCATCGTGGGGTCGGGGACGGCCGGGCAGATCGTCGGCGGGGGCTTCTTCCTCGGCCAAGGCGTCCACAACGTGATCATCCGGAATCTGACCATCCGGGACACCTACCAGGGCACCTGGAACGACAAGGAACACGACTTCGACGGCATTCAGATGGACGGCGCCCATCATGTGTGGATCGACCACAACGACATTCGCCACATGGCCGACGGGCTCATCGACAGCCGTAAGGACACCAGCTACCTGACCGTCTCCTGGAACAGGCTCAGCCAGGACAACAAGGCCTTCGGCATCGGCTGGACCGACAACGTCACCGCGGACATCACGATCCACCACAACTGGATCCGCGAGACCGAGCAGCGCAACCCGTCCACCGACAACGTCGCCCACGCCCACCTCTACAACAACTACCTGGAGGACGACGCCGGCACCGACATCACCTCCTCCTACGGCGACTACTCCCGCGGCAAGACCAACATGGTCCTGGAGAACTCCTACTTCCAGGGCGTCAACAACCCTGTCATCAGGGACAGTTCGGCCACGCTGGTGCAGCGCGGGAACGTCTTCTCGGGGACCAGCGGGCGGAACGAGAGCGGGGGGTCCGGCGCCGCCTGGGATCCCAAGAGCTACTACGGCTACACCCTCGACAAGGCCGCCGATGTTCCGGGTCTGCTCAAGTCCGGTGCCGGGCCCCGCAGTTCCATCGGTACGACGAGCACGGCGACCACCACCACCTCCGCCTCCGCCACCACCCTCACCGTCGCCCAGGACGGCTCCGGTCAGTACAGGACCGTGCAGGCCGCCGTGGACGCCGTACCGGCGAACAACTCCTCCCGGGTCGTCATCTCCGTCAAGCCGGGGACGTACCGCGAGCTGGTCAAGGTCCCGGCCAACAAGCCGCACGTCACCATCCAGGGCACCGGCGGCAGCCGCAAGGACACGGTGATCGTCTACAACAACGCGGCCGGCACGCAGAAGCCGGACGGGTCGGGGACGTACGGGACCGGCGGGAGCGCGACCGTCGCCGTGGACGCCGACGACTTCCAGGCCCGTAACCTGACCATCTCCAACGACTTCGACGAGGCCGCGCACACGGACATCAGCCAGCAGGCGGTCGCCCTGCGGACGAGTGCCGACAAGGTGTTCCTGGACGGAGTCATCGTGAGCGGGGATCAGGACACGCTGCTGGTCGACACCGCCGCCAAGGACAAGCTCGGGCGCGTCTACATGTCCAACTCCTACGTCGTCGGCAACGTCGACTTCGTCTTCGGGCGGGCGACCGCCGTGATCGACAAGTCCGTCATCACACTCAAGAAGCGGTACGACGGGACGTCCGCCGGGTTCGTCACCGCCCCCTCGACCGCCGCCAACCGCAAGGGCATCCTCATCGCCAACTCCACGGTGAACGGCGATGTCTCGAGCCGGTCCTTCTACCTCGGGCGGCCCTGGCACGCCGGTGGTGACGCCACCCTCGATCCGCAGACCACCGTCCGGAACACCTCCCTCAGCGCCGCGATCAAGACCACGCCCTGGACCGACATGAGCGGGTTCTCCTGGAAGGACGACCGGTTCGCCGAGTACAAGAACACCGGCGCGGGGTCGGGCAGCGCGAGCAGTGA
This sequence comes from Streptomyces sp. NPDC001617, assembly GCF_053596855.1. Taxonomy (NCBI): domain Bacteria; kingdom Bacillati; phylum Actinomycetota; class Actinomycetes; order Kitasatosporales; family Streptomycetaceae; genus Streptomyces; species Streptomyces sp. NPDC001617. Next base: position 47,133 of record NZ_JBSFHA010000066.1, on the reverse strand, counting down.
CCGGCCGCAGCTGACCGACGCCCAGGCCGCCGACCAGGAGGTCGCGGACTGGCTGGGGGACTGGACGCCGACCGCGTCCTGACGTCCACAGACGGCGGTCGTACGATCACCTCGACATGCGTCGTGGAGGGGGACCGTCGATGAGCGACGAGGGTGGCGTGGAGCGGGAGTACCGCGGACGGCGGAAGATGCCCTGGCTGTATCTGCTGCTGATGGGTGGGCTGACGGCCAACGTCTTCCTGCAGAGCGGCCGCGTGTCCGGCGGGGTGAACGGCTGGGCACCATGGGTCATGCTGGTGCTCATGGTGCTGACCGTCGTCCGGATCGCCCTGGAGCGGTTCCGGGCGTACACCCGCGTGACGACGGCCGGCGTCACCGTGCAGGGGCGCCTGCGGCGGCGCACCTGGTCCTGGCACGAGGTGTACGACATCCGGGTCGAGCCCGCCCCGCGCGGTTCCGGCCGGCTGGCTCCCCGGTGGCTCGCCTACCTCTACGACTCCGAGGGCCGCCGGGTCCTGCTCCGGCACCTCGACGACTGGCAGCTGGACGATCCGTACACCGAGGTCTCCGATCTGTGCCTGGCCGCCGCCCCGCACCGCGCCCTCGCCTGGGAGCGAAGCCCTCGGGTCGAGGAGCTGATCCTGCGGGGGGCCGCACGGCGCAAGGCGTGGACGTGGGCCGCGTACGGCGCGCTCGGTGTGCTCTGCGCCATGTTCTTCGTCGACATCTGGCTGATCGTCGTCGGACGGCCGGAGCACCCGTTCCTGCTGTTCGTCTGTGTGCCGCTCCTCTCCTTCGGCATCCTCGGCGCCGCCCTCCAGCAGTACTGGTCGGCCCGTCCCCCACGCTCCCTCGCCCAGCAGCCGTAACCACGCTTATCCGGCTGCTATCCGGCTGCCAGCTCCGGCACAGCACATCCCCACACCGTGTTCACATGGCACGGAAGACAACGGTTCTACTGGCCGACGACGACGAGGCCGTACGCGAAGGCATTGGGCGGCTGCTCCGGTTCGAGGGGTACGACACCCTTCTCGCCGGGGACGGCCGTACCGTCCTGGAGCTGGTCGGGGTGCCCGAGGGCGAGCCCGATCTCGTGCTGATGGACGTGACCATGCCGGGCCTGGACGGGCTGGCGGCGACGCGGCGGATCCGGGCCTCCGGGTCCACCGTGCCGATCCTGATGATCACCGGACGGGATGCCGTTGGCGACCGTATCGTCGCCCTCGACAACGGCGCCGACGGCTATCTGATGAAGCCTTTCGCGGTCGAGGAGCTGCTGGCGAGGGTGCGTGCGCTGCTGCGACGCGTCCCCAGGCAGACCCCCGGCGCCGCCGAGGCCGGCCACCGGCTGGTCTTCCAGGACGTCGCCATGGACCTGCGGACCCGTACCGTCAGCCGCGGCGACCACCCCCTCGACCTCACCAAGACCGAGTACTGCCTGCTGGAGTACCTGCTGCGGCATCCGGCCAAGGTGCTCAGCCGGGGGCAGATCCTCAGGGACGTCTGGGGGTTCGACTTCGAGCCGACCTCCAACACCCTCGACGTGTACGTCATGTATCTGCGCCGAAAGCTGGAGAGCCGCGGCGGACCGCGGCTCATCCAGACCGTACGGGGGCTGGGTTACACCCTCCGCGCTACCACCTGAGGATCATCGTCTCGTCCACCGCCGCAGGTGCGTCGGCCACCGCGTCCGGCAGCGGCTCGGCGAGGGCCGCGTAGGCGCCGCCCGCCGCGAGCAGCTCCTTGTGCGTGCCGGCCTCCACCAGCCGGCCGCGGTCGACGACCAGGATGCGGTCCGCGTCCGGGGCGAGGCTGAGGTCGTGCGTGATCATGATCGTCGTACGGCCCGCCATCAACTTCCGCAGGGGCGTGACGACTTGGCGGGCGGCGACCGCGTCCAGGCCGGCCGTCGGCTCGTCGAGGACGAGGACCGGTGCGGCGCGGAGCACCGCGCGGGCGATGGCGATGCGCTGGAGCTGGCCGCCGGAGAGCGCGGCCGTGCCGGGGGCGATCTCGGTGTCGTACCCCTCGGGCAGTGCGGTGATGAAGTTGTGCGCCGCCGCCTCCTGGGCCGCCCGCTCGATCTCCTCGTCGCTCGCGCCGGGGCGTCCGCAGGCGATGTTCTCGCGGATGGTGCCGTTCAGGATCAGGGTCTCCTGGGGCAGCAGGGCCACGTTCTCGCGCAGGAAGCGCAGCGATACGTCGGTGAGGGGGACGCCGTCGAGGGTGATCACGCCCTGGGCGGGGTCGTAGAAGCGGGTGAGGAGTTTGGAGAGGGTCGACTTGCCCGCGCCGCTCGATCCCGTGACGATCACCAGCTCGCCGGGGCCGGCGGAGAAGGAGACATCGCGCAGGGAGGCCCGGCGGGACTCCGGGTAGCGGAAGGACACGTCGTGGAAGGCGACCCAGCCGCGCACGGGCCACTCGGCGACCGGCTGAGCCGGGTCGGCGACGGCGGGCTTCGCGTCCAGGATCTCGTTCAGGCGCTCGGCGCCCGCGGTGGCCGCGGTGAGGGTGAGGCCGAGGTGGCCGAGGTTGCGGACCGGGGGGTAGAGGTAGCCGATGAACGCGGCGAAGGCGAGGAGCTGGCCGAGGGTCATACGGTCGGCGGAGATCTCCCAGACGCCGAGTCCGATCACGGCGAGGACGCAGAGCGTCTCGACGACCTCGACGAACTGCTCGTACATCTCGCTCAGTCGGGCGCCTCTGACACTGGCCGTCATCCAGGCGCGGGCCTCGCGGTCGAGCCGCTTCTCCTCGTCCGCGCGGCGGTTGTACGCCTGGGTGAGCACGATGTTGCCCAGCGACTCCTCCACCACGGAGGTGATCGCGCCGTCGGCGACCCGCTCGTCCTGGGACGCCGTCCGGATGCGGCCGGAGAAGCGGCGGGCGGCGAGCAGGAAGAGGGGCGCGAGGACGAAGGTGGCCAGGGCCAGGTCCCAGCGCAGGTAGAGGGCGGCGGCGGAGTAGAAGACGGCCGAGAAGGCGGCGGCGACGGTGCCGACGACGCCCGACACGACCATCTGCTCGATGGCCTCGACATCACCGGTGAGGCGTTCGACCAGGTCGCCCTGGCGGTGCTTCTGGAAGAAGTGCGGGGGCAGGTCCTGGACGTGCCGGAAGACCTTCGCCCGCAGTCTGAGGACGAATCTCTCGGCGGTCCAGGTGGCGAGCGAGTTGCCGAGGTAGCCGACGAACGCGCCGAGCGCGGCCACGCCGAGCCAGGCGGCGGCCGGGCCCCAGAAGGCGGAGAGGGAGCCGGCCTCCAGGGCGTTGTCGGTGAGCTCGGCGAACAGCAGGATCGAGGCGGTCTCGGCGAGCGCGGACAGGATCACGCACGCGACGATCGTCACGAGCCACCTGCGGTCGCCGCGGGTCAGCGGCCAGAAGCGGCCGAAGGCCGCACGGACTTCTCTCATGGTCGACAACTCCCTTCGGGGTACGGAGGAGACATGGCCGAGGCGGGGCCACCGGTGCGAGCGCGCTCGTCTAACCGGTGACCCCGCCTCACGGAGTGCGTCAGCCCTGGTGGCCGACGGGGCGGCGCTTCGGGGCGGGCTTCTTCGGGGCCGGCTTCTTGGGGGCCGGGGCGGGCTTGTGGTGCTTCTTGACGGGGGCGATCTTCTTGAAGCTCATGGGGTCTTCCCTTTCTGTGAGCGCTTCCGTCAGCGCTTCTGTCACCGGTCTGCAACAGTTCCTCTGCCGATCTGCTGCAATTACATTTGATTTACGTGTGTGAATTATGCGTCAGTGCTTGTCGCCGATGGGGCGGCGCTTCGGCGCCGGCTTCTTCGGGGCGGGCTTCTTCGGAGCCGGGGCGGGCTTGCGGTGGGCCTTCTTGACCGGGGCGATCTTGTGGAAGCTCATGATGATGTCCTTCGTTCTCGGTTGTCGTTTGCGCCGTTCGCTTTCGACATGGAAAACACTACGGCATTCCCGGAGCCGCAAAAGGCCAATTCCACTTAGAGGTTCCTGAGTTGATGCTGTGAGAGATTCTTATGCCATTCCCGGAACCGAACCGGTGCTTACACAGAATTTAAAAACAGAGGGGCCCGGTGCCGGTCGGCACCGGGCCCCTCGTCGGGGAACCGCGACTACTGCACGAGGGTGATCCGGTTCGTGGCCGGCGGCGACAGCGGGGCGCTCGCCGACGAGTTGGCCGTCAGGTACTGCTCCAGTGCCGCCAGGTCGTCCGTGCCGACCAGGTCGTTCGTGCCCTGGCCCAGCGTGGTGAAGCCGTCGCCGCCGCCCGCGAGGAAGCTGTTGGTGGCGACGCGGTAGGTGGCGGCCGGGTCGATGGCGGAGCCGCCCAGCTTGATGGAGTCCGTGACGACGCGGTCCGCGCCGGTCTTCGTGAGGTCCAGCGTGTACGTCAGCCCGGTGGACGGCTGCAGGATCTTCGGAGCGGCCGCGTTCGTGCCGCTCACCTGCTCCTTCAGCACCTGGATCAGCTGGGCGCCCGTGAAGTCCTGCAGGTTCACGGTGTTGGAGAAGGGCTGGACGGTGAAGCCCTCGGCGTAGGTGACGACTCCGTCGCCCTCACTGCCCTTGGCCGCGTACGTCAGACCGGCCCGCACACCGCCCGGGTTCATCAGCGCGAGGTCGGTCTCCGGGTCCAGCTCCTTGCCGTACGCCAGTTGCGCGTCGGCGATCAGGTCGCCCATCGGGGACTCGGTGCCGGTGTTGGCGATGTCGGCCGCGATGTAGCCGATCGCGCGGTTGCCGACGGGGGCCGCCAGGGTGTTCCACTTGGCGATCAGCTCGGTCATGTCGGGCGCCTTGGCGACGGTCCGGGTGACCACCTGGTTCGCGGACTTGACCGCCGTACGGACGATGTCGCCGGTGAAGCGGTCGTACGTCAGCGTGGTGTCCGTGTAGAGGCGGCCGAAGGACGCGGCCGAGGTGACCATGCGGGGCTTGCCGGCCGGGTCGGGGATCGTGCAGACGTAGGCCGCGTGGGTGTGACCGGTGACCAGGGCGTCCACGGACGGCGAGATGTTCTTCGCGATGTCGACGATCGGGCCGGAGATGCCGCTGCCCGAACCCCCGGAGTCGCAGTCGTAGTTGTACGCGCCCGAGGCCGGGAGGCCTCCCTCGTGGATGAGGGCCACGATCGAGTTGACGCCCTGGGCGCGCAGCACCTTGGCGTACTTGTTGATCGTCTCGACCTCGTCCTTGAACTTCAGGCCCTTGACCCCGTCGGCGGAGACGACACCCGGGGTGTCCTCCAGGGTCACGCCGATGAAGCCGATCCGGACGTCCTTCTTCTTCCAGACCCAGTACGGCTTCAGGATGGGCTTGCCGGTCTTCTCGTCCAGGACGTTCGCGGCGAGATAGGGGAAGTCGGCGCCCTCGAACTTCTCGTCCGTGTAGCAGCCGGCGGTCGGGTGGCAGCCGCCGTTCTGGAGGCGGGCCAGTTCCTTCGCGCCCTCGTCGAACTCGTGGTTGCCGACCGAAGTGACGTCGAGGTCCAGCTTGTTGAGCGCCTCGATGGTGGGCTCGTCGTGGAAGAGGCCCGAGATGAGGGGGGAGGCGCCGACCATGTCGCCCCCGGCCGCGGTGATGGAGTACGCGTTGCCCTCGCGGGCCTCGCGCAGATGCGTCGCGAGGTACTCGACACCACCGGCGTCGATCGTCTTCGTCGTGCCGTCGGCCTGCAGTTCGGTGACACGGCCCGAGGAGCCCGACGGGGGTTCGAGGTTGCCGTGCAGGTCGTTGAAGGAGAGCAGCTGGACGTCCTGGTAGCGGCTCGGGAGATGACCCCCGCCCTGGGACGTCGCCTCGTGCGCGTCCGCCGGGAGGGCGGCGGCGAGGGCGCCGACGGCGGCGAGGCCGGCGGCCGCGGCCATGAGGCGGTAGGTACGAGATCTGCGGCGCGGGCTGGGCTGGTTGATGGCTGGCATACGCCCCCCTGTGGGTGTACTGAGATCTGGGCCCCGTCCGGCGCAGCCTAGGGTCAACGCGCGTAGCGTCGATAGAGGTTTCTTGGTTACATCCTGGTTTCCTGTTGCCCTCCGCTTTGCCGTTCCGTTCCGTTTGCACCGTGCCCCCTATTCGCCGGGCGCTCCCCGTACCCTCGTACGCATGACCAGCGACGACACCGCACGCGCGGGCCGGACCCGCTCCATCGAGACCCAGTCCGCTCTCTCCCCCGAGCAGATCGAGGCCGTGCTCGCGCTACTGGCGGCGGCCGCGGCGACCGACGGCCAGCAGGCGGTGTCCGAGCAGGGGCGGCTGCAACTGCGGGGCGGTGAGCGCGAGGGCGTCTCCCACCTCCTCCTCTTCCTCGACGACGAACTCGTCGGCTACGCCCAGCTGGAGGACACCGACCCGGTGGAGGCGCCGGCCGCCGAGCTGGTCGTCCACCCGGAGCACCGCGGCCACGGCCACGGGCGGGCGCTGGGCTCGGCCCTTCTCGCCGCGTCCGGCAAGCGGCTGCGGGTGTGGGCCCACGGCGGCCACTCGGCGGCACGGCATCTGGCGCAGGTCCTCGGCCTGACCCTGTTCCGTGAACTCCGCCAGATGCGGCGGCCGTTGACCGACCTGAACCTCCCGGAGCCGGTGCTGCCGTCGGACGTGACGGTCCGTACCTTCGTCCCCGGCCAGGACGACACGGCCTGGCTCGCCGTGAACGCCGCCGCCTTCGCCCACCACCCCGAGCAGGGCTCTCTGACGCAACGGGACCTGGACGCCCGTAAGGCCGAGCCCTGGTTCGACCCGGCCGGCTTCTTCCTCGCCTTCCGCGGCGAGGAACTCATCGGCTTCCACTGGACGAAGGTGCACGCGGAGGAGGGGCTCGGCGAGGTGTACGTGCTCGGGGTGCGGCCGGGTGCGCAGGGGGGCGGGCTGGGGAAGGCGCTCACGACGATCGGGCTGCGGCATCTGGAGGGGCAGGGGGTGCCGGACGCGATGCTGTATGTGGACGCCGACAACAAGGCCGCCGTCTCCGTCTATGAGCGGCTGGGATTCACGACGTACGAGGCGGACCTGATGTACCGCACGGAGACGTGAGCGCCGGTGCGGGCGGGCGGCCCTGGGGGCTACGCCCCCAGACCCCTATCGGCCTGCGGCCTCGTCCTCAGACGCCGGACGGGCTGGAATGTGCGTGCGGCCTCGTCCTGAACCACCGGCCGGGCTGGATTTTCCGCACCGGCTCCGGCAGGCACAGCATCAGGGCCGTCACCGCCCCGACCAGCAACCACGCCCACCGCTCGTGCGCCGCATCCCACCGCTTGTCCTGCGGCCACACGAACAGCGCCCACCGCTGCGGCAGCACCAGCGGCGACACGATCGCCGTGAAGAGCAGGGCCGCCGCCACCGAGGGCCCCGGCCGGGGCTCCTCCGTGAGGCGGGCGGCCAGCGCGCCGGCCGCCAGTGCGAGTGCGCAGGCCGCCGCCGCCTCGAGGGTGACGGCGCCCCAAGGGGGCCGCACCTCCGACGGGATCAGCAGGAGTACGGCCGTCCACCACAGGACGGTGAGCGGGGTGACCAGCGCGAGCCGCAGGCCGGTGCGCAGCGCCCGCCGTGCCGGCACCGTCGAGGTGATGTGGCGGGCCGGGTCGTCCAGGAGGAAGGTCAGGGCCAGCGCGTAGGCGAGTGCGGCGGTGCGCAGGACGGTGAGGGACGGCCAGCCGAAGGAGGCGTCGGCCGGCAGGCGGGGGACCAAAGCCAGCAGCAGGCCCAGGGCGGCGCCGACGCCCAGTGCCCGCCAGGGCAGGGTCCGCGCGACGGCGGGCGTCAACTCCCTTATCAGTACACGCACTTCAGGCCCTCCCCGGTTCACGCCTCGCACTTCTCCAGCCCCTTCTTCGGTGCCGTGACCCCCAGCAGTTCGGCCGCCCGGGCCGTGCTCAGCCTGGGTGCCGTCAGCTCCGCCCAGTGAGCCTTCACCCGTGCCCCGATCTCGTCGCGTCCCTTCGCCAGCAGCTCCCGTACGACCTCCGTCTGGGCGGCGGTCATGCTCAGCGGGTTCGTCGGGGAGAGGACGATCGCCGAGCCGGAGAGGCTGTCGTCGAGGCGGACGTTGCGCAGGGACTGGAGCGGGTCGGGCAGAGGGGAGATGCCCAGCCACATGATCGTGACCATGCGGCCGTCGCACAGGTCCGTCGTGGCCTTCTCGCTCCCCGCCACCAGCACGGAGGCGACCGCCGTGGAGAACTCGGGCACGCGGTTGCCGCCCCAGGACACGCCGACGGTCACCTGGTGGGGAGCGGTGGCCGGGTCGATCGCGGAGTCGGAGGTCAGGCCGTAGCGGGCGTCGATGCGCTGCCGTACCACCAGCGCCTGGTCGTGTGCCGTACCGCCCGCCAGGGACCGCACCTCGCGCACCACCCCGGCCCAGCTGTCCACCCGGCCCGCCCACTCCGGGAACGCGCAGTACGTCGAGCCGTCCCGCCGCACACAGCTCTGCACCTTCTGCGGGCTCACCGACGCCCGTTCCCGCGCCGCGGTGACGGACTGGGGCAGCGCTCCCGCCTGGAGCACCCCGCCGGTCACCGCCAGCGCCAGCGCCCCCGCGACCGAGCCCTTCAGCACCCAGCTCCGGCCGCCCGCCGCCACCACGGCGACCAGCGCCAGTGTCAGGCCCAGGCCGACCAGGTACAGCGCGTGCCAGGCCGCGGGCCGACCCATCAGGTCCGACGGCACGGTGTTGCCGCCGGAGTCGGTGACGATCGGCTCCAGCCAGCGCGTTCCCCTCTCGTCGTCGCCGGTCGGTACCGCCACGGCGACGCCGAAGAAGAAGAACAGGACGATCGTCAGCGGCGCGGCGAAGCCGGACGGGACCAGACGGGCCAGCAGGACGCCGAACGCCCCGAACAGCAGCACCGCCAGCGGACCCACGAGCAGTTCGGCCGGTGAACCCGACCCCACCGCACCGGACTTGAGCGCCGACCAGCCGAACTGGACTCCCACGCCCACCGCTACGAGCAGCGCCACCGGGACGACGGACAGGGCGTGGGCCGCCGTACGGCGCCACGGTTCGAGGGGCAGCACCCCGAAGTGCCGTTCCGTGTCCCGCCGTTTGGAGCGCAGGACCGCCTGGTTGACGCAGAACAGCACCGCGAGCGCGACCAGCAGCGGGCCGAGCTGGGTGGCGCGGTCGGCGTCCTGCAGCGCCGGGTAGCCCTCCTGGTAGTCCGGGGCGGTCCAGCCGATCCACGCCGCGTACAGCGCCAGCGCGCACAGCATCGGGGCGCGCAGCAGCAGTCTGCGTCCCTCGAAGAGGGCCAGGGCGAGCACGGCCCGCCAGGAGGCGCCCGCCGTCGGGGTCTCCACCCCCGTCACCGTCTCTTCCAGCACGGCGCTCATGCCGCCACCTCCGCGCCCGCGTCGTCCAGGGTCAGCAAGTAGCCGTCCTCCAGGGACGGTTCGACGAGCTCGGCACCGGCGGGCGGGTCGCCCACGTTCCGGAAGGTGCCCAGTCCGGTACGCCAGCCCGCCTTCGCCCCCGCATCGCGTTCCGCGCTGCTCCACACCCGGCCGGCCGCCCTCGCGGTCAGCTCCGCCGGAGTACCGTCGAAGCGGATTCGGCCGCCCGCCATCACCAGCACACGGTGGCAGAGCATCGCCACGTCCTCGGTCTGGTGGGTGGACAGCAGGACCGTCCGGCCCTCGCCGGCCCGCGCGATCAACTCCCGGAAGCGCATGCGCTGTTCGGGGTCCAGGCCGACCGTCGGCTCGTCGAGGACCAGGAAGCCCGGGTCTCCGACCAGCGCGGCCGCCAGCGCCACCCGCTGGCGCATGCCACCGGACAGCTTCTTGATCCGCTTTCCCCGTACGTCGCCCAGCGCGACCTCCTCCAGCACCCGCCGCGCCTCGCGGTGCCGTGCCGCCCGGTCGGTCAGCTCCTTCAGGATCGCCACGTAGTCGACGAACTCGAAGGGCGTGAAGTCCGGGTGGAATCCAGGGGTCTGGGGCAGATAGCCGAGCCTGCGCCGCACCTCCTGCCGCCCCGAGGAGCTGCCCGGGTCGTGGCCGAGGACGGTGAAGGCGCCGCTGTCGGGGGGCACGGCGGTGGCCAGCACCCTCAACAGGGTGGTCTTTCCGGCGCCGTTGGGGCCGAGGAGGCCGGTGACGCCCTGGGTCAGCCGCAGCGACACGTCGTCGAGGGCGCGGGTGCCGCCGTAGCGGAGACTGAGTCCGGAGGCGGAAACGGTGGGTGTCATACGGCAGTTCCCCTGAAGTGGTCGGACTGGAAGCGGGCGGACCGGGAGCGGTCGAAGCGGTCGCGGGCGAGGAAGAGCAGCCCGCCGGCGAGCGCGGCGACCGCCGCCGCCACCCCTTGGCCGGCCGCCGTGAACGGCACGAGCGTCGCCTTGGCGTCATGCGCGTGGGCCGCCAGCAGCAGCGCCACCCACGCCCCGCCGACCAGCGACGGCGCGAGCACCGGGCCGAGCCGGGCGGACAGCGCCAGTCCGGTCGAGGTGAGGGCGAGGGCGGGCAGCAGCCAGGCCAGGGCGCGCAGACCGTAGCCGGGCAGGGCGAGCGTCGCCAGGCCGTTGAGGCCGAGGCCGGCGGCGAGCACGGCGACCGTGCGGATCATCAGCAGCCGGAACCCGTGCAGCGGGGCGACCACCGCCATCTCGTACGTCGGATCCAGCGCGGGGCCGTACGACACCGCGACCCCTGCCAGCGGCAGCAGCGGTGCGAGAGCCAGGAAGAGGTTCGGGGACTCGGCGGTGCGGGCCGCGTGCGCCGCCGCCACGGACATCACCAGCACCGCGACGACCGCACCCAGCCAGGAGCGGCGCAGCACGGGCGTCGCCGTCAGCAGCCGCGCGGTGTGATCGGCGACACCGATCCGCACCAGCATCCGCTCGAACAACCCCGGCCGGGGCGCGTCGAGTTCGGCATCCAGCCGCTCCCAGCCGGCGTCCAGGGAGACCGGATCACCGACGGAGGCGAGCGTCTCACGGCACTCGGCGCACGCCATCAGATGCGTGTCGGCGGACCACAGCATCGGCGGGGCCAACTCACCCTGGGCATACGCCCGTAGATCCCCTGCGTCCACATGCCACGTCATGCCAGCGCCTCCCTCAACTGCTTCCGGGCCCGCATCGCCCGTGTCTTGACCGTCCCCGGCGGTATGCCGAGCAGGACGGCCGCCTCGCGGGTGGTCAGCCCGTCGATGACCGTCGCCTGGAGGACCGCCCGGAGTTCCGGTGAGAGCCGGACGAGGGCGCCCGCGAGGTCCCCGTGCTCCACCCCCGCGAGCACGCGTTCCTCCGCGGACGCCTCGTCCCGGTGCCGCAGCCGCGCCAGCGTCTGCCGCAGCCGCCCCCGTGCCCCGTCCCCCCGCAGCGCGTCGATCAGCCGCCGCGAGCCGATGCGCCACAGCCACCCGGCCACATCGCCGTCCTCGCGGTAGCGGGCCTTGCCCCGCCAGATCGCGAGGAACGTCTCCTGTACGACGTCGTCGACCACGCCCGCGTCGGCGCACCGGCCGCGCAGCCGGGCGGTCAGCCACGGCGCGTACCGCCGGTACAGCTCCTCGAAGGCGCGCCGGTCCCCGTCCGCGGCGGCCCGCAACAGCTCCCCGTCGCTTCTCGTTTCGCTCACGTCTCCTCATCGGACCGACTGTGCGGATCGGTTCACCGGATCGGTCTTGACTTTCTCAGGCCGGTTCCACCACCCTTTCACTACTCAATTAGTGAAAGGGTGGTTGTACGGGTGGTCGAGTACCGCATCGACCGGCGCTCCGGCGTCGCCACCTACGTCCAGATCGTCCAACAGACCAAGCAGGCCCTCCGTCTGGGCCTCCTGGAGCCGGGAGACAAGCTGCCCACCGCACGCGAGGTGGTCGAGGCCACCGCCATCAACCCGAACACGGTGCTGAAGGCCTACCGGGAGCTGGAGCGCGAGGGCCTGGTCGAGGCCCGTCGCGGGCTCGGCACGTTCGTCAGGCGATCGCTCGGCACCCAGCCGACCGAGTCCCCGCTCCATGGCGAGCTGGACGACTGGGCCGCGCGGGCACGCGAGGCCGGCCTCGACCGCGAGGACGTGGCCGCACTCTTCACCGCCGTACTCGAGAAGCAGTTTCCGGAAGCTCCCTTTTCGGGACACCACAGGCCGGGACAGCACAGTCAGGGAGACCCCTCATGACCGACACCGCCGGCTTCGCCCTGGAGGCGGCCGCTCTGGGCAAGCGCTTCGGTGGGCGCTTCAGGCCGGGCGGCTGGGCGCTGCGCGACTGCGGCTTCCGGCTGCCCGCGGGCCGCGTCTGCGCGGTCGTCGGCCCGAACGGCGCCGGCAAGTCCACGCTCCTCGCGCTCGCCGCCGGGCTGCTGGCGCCGACCGAGGGCTCGGTCACCGTCCTCGGCCCGGACCCGGCGTCGGCACGCTCCTGGTCCTCCTGCACCGCCTGCTCTACGACGCCCACCAGGTGCCGGTCACCTGGCACTGGTGGACCGACCAGACCTTCACCGCCAACGGCACGACCGCCGTCGCCCAACCCCTCCTCGGTCTCGCCCTCGGCACCCTCGCGGCCCTGCTGCTGCGCCGCGCCATGCCGGCGTCCGGCCTGGCGCTCGCCGCCATGGGCCTGCTGAACACCGCCCTGGGCGTCCTCCGCCCCCACCTCTGGCCCTGGGCCACCGGAAAGCCCGCGTCCAGCGACGTCCTGTACGGCATCGCCGTGGACCAATACCACCCCGCCTCCCACTTCTGGCCCCTCCAGCTCACGGAGACCGCCCTGGTCCTCGCCCTCACCGCGGCGATCACGGCCCTCGCCTTCCGCCTGCTGCGCCGCCGGGCCGTGTGAGGCATCCGATCCGCGTACGTCCTTCCACGGGGGGATGGACGTACGTATCCTCAGGGCGGCTCCCAGCGGTCCGTTACGCCTTTCCGGCCCACGTGGACGTCCGGGAGCCGCCCCGCGATATCCCGCACGCCATGTCGCCGTAACCAACGGTTCAGACAGCCTTGCGACGCTCGCCCAATGACGCCCTCCGTGCCAGAACCTTCGCCGTCCCCCGAGGGGCCCGCGGGGAACGGGGACGCCCTCCGCTCCGTGAACACGCTCCCGCCCGCTGCTTCCGACGCGCCCGTAACGCCCGGGACGCGGAAGAATGGGTTCATGAGTCAGTCAGACACCGCCCAGGCCCAGGTTCAGCACGCGCAGCCCTCCGTGGGCTCCATAGCCGCGCACCGCCCGCACACCGTGTCGGCCGCGGTCTCCGACCTGGAACCCGACATCGATGCCGACCTCGACGCGTACGAGGAGGCACCGTACGACGGGCCCCAGCTGCCGCAGGGCCGCTTCCTGGACCGGGAGCGCAGCTGGCTCGCGTTCAACGAGCGGGTCCTGGAGCTCGCCGAGGACCCGAACACCCCGCTGCTCGAACGGGCCAACTTCCTCGCGATCTTCGCCAGCAACCTGGACGAGTTCTTCATGGTCCGGGTGGCCGGTCTCAAGCGCCGTATCGCCACCGGCGTCGCCACCCGTTCGGCCTCCGGCCTCCAGCCCCGCGAGGTGCTGGAGATGATCTGGGCCCGCTCCCGCGAGCTGATGGCCCGGCACGCCGCGACCTACCACGAGGACATCGCCCCCGCCCTGGCGGAGGAGGGCATCCACCTGGTCCGCTGGAGCGAGCTGACGGAGAAGGAGCAGGCCCGCCTGTTCACGCTCTTCCGGCACCAGATCTTCCCGGTCCTGACCCCGCTGGCGGTCGACCCGGCGCACCCCTTCCCGTACATCTCGGGCCTCTCCCTCAACCTGGCCGTGGTGGTGCGCAACCCCGTCACCGGCCACAGGCACTTCGCCCGGGTCAAGGTGCCGCCGCTGCTGTCCCGCTTCCTGGAGAGCTCCCCCGGCCGTTACGTCCCCATCGAGGACGTCATCGCCGCGCACCTGGAGGAGCTGTTCCCGGGCATGGAGGTCCTGGAGCACCACGCCTTCCGCCTCACGCGCAACGAGGACCTGGAGGTCGAGGAGGACGACGCCGAGAACCTGCTGCAGGCCCTGGAGAAAGAGCTCATGCGGCGCCGCTTCGGGCCGCCGGTGCGCCTGGAGGTCGAGGAGTCCATCGACCGGGAGGTCCTGGACCTGCTGGTGCGCGAGCTGAAGATCAGCGAGGCGGAGGTCTACCCGCTGCCCGGCCCGCTCGACCTCACCGGCCTCTTCCGCATCCACGGCCTGGACCGCCCCGAACTGAAGTACAAGAAGTTCATCGCGGGCGTCCACCGCGACCTCGCCGAGGTGGAATCAGCCTCCGCCCCGGACATCTTCGCCGCCCTGCGCACCCGGGACGTCCTGCTCCACCACCCGTACGACTCCTTCTCCACCTCCGTGCAGGCCTTCCTGCAGCAGGCGGCCGACGACCCGGACGTCCTCGCCATCAAGCAGACCCTGTACCGGACTTCGGGCGACTCCCCCATAGTCGACGCGCTCATCGACGCCGCCGAGGCCGGCAAGCAGGTCCTCGTGCTGGTCGAGATCAAGGCCCGCTTCGACGAGCACGCCAACATCAAGTGGGCGCGCAAGCTGGAGGAGGCCGGCTGCCATGTGGTCTACGGCCTGGTGGGCCTGAAGACCCACTGCAAGCTGTCCCTGGTGGTCCGTCAGGAAGGCGACACGCTAAGGCGCTACAGCCACGTCGGCACCGGCAACTACCACCCGAAGACGGCCCGGCTGTACGAGGACCTCGGCCTGCTGACGGCAGATCCCCAAGTGGGCGCGGACCTCTCGGACCTGTTCAACCGCCTCTCGGGTTACTCGCGGCGCGAGACGTACCGCCGTCTCCTCGTCGCCCCCAAGTCCCTGCGCGACGGCCTGATCGCGCGGATCAACAAGGAGACGCAGCACCACCGTGCCGGACGTCCCGCGTTCATCCGCATCAAGGTCAACTCGATGGTGGACGAAGCCCTCATCGACGCGCTCTACCGGGCGTCCCAGGCCGGCGTACCGGTCGACGTCTGGGTCCGCGGCATCTGCGCGATCCGCCCGAGCGTCACGGGCCTGTCGGAGAACATCCGCGTCCGCTCGATCCTCGGCCGCTTCCTCGAACACTCCCGGGTCTTCGCCTTCGGCAACGGCGGCGAACCCGAGGTGTGGATAGGCAGCGCCGACATGATGCACCGCAACCTCGACCGCCGTATCGAGGCCCTGGTCAGGGTCACCGACCCGGCCCACCGCGCAGCCCTGAACCGGCTGTTGGAGACCGGCATGTCCGACACCACCGCGTCCTGGCACCTCGGTGCGGACGGCGAGTGGATCCGGCACGCCACCGACGCGGACGGCCAACCCCTGCGAAACGTCCAGGAGATGCTCATAGACGCCCGGAGGCGCCGGCGTGGCACAGCAACACCTTGACCCGACGGACCCCACGGCCGGGCCCGCCCCCACAGGTGACGCCCTCGCGGGCTACCTGCGGGCCCAGGCCACGGAGTTCCTCCGAGCCCTGCGCCAACACCGGGAAACCGGCCCGGCGGCGGGGGCCCCGGAGGATTCCGTCGACCCGACCCGCGCCCTGCGCCGCTCGGTCCGCCGCATCAGCGGCAGCCTGCACACCTACCGGCCCCTGCTGGAGACCGACTGGTCGGAGGTCCTGCGCCCCGAACTGGCCTGGCTGTCGGGGACGTTGTCGATGGAGCACGCGTACGGGGCGCGCCTGGAGCGGCTGTTGCTGGCGTTGCAGAGGCTGTCGGGGGCGGCGGTGTTCCCCGCCCAGGCGACAGCGACGGCCACCGCACCTTCGACGTCGTCCGCCTCCGTGCCCACAACGGACCGCGGAAACCTCACAGTTGGCGCCGCCAAAGCAGGCGCCCTGCTCGAGCGCCAGCTCACCCTCGCCAAGACCCGGGCCCACAGCACCGCCCTCCAGGCCCTCGGGAGCAGCCGCTTCCACGCGGTCGCCGACAAAGTGGCCGTACTGGCCAGCGAAGTCCCCCTCACCCCCACCGCCGCCACCGCGGACCTCCGCCCCCTCGCCGCCGCGGCCGAGGAGCGCCTCACGGACGCCGTCGCCGCCCTCCCCCTCGTCACCGCGGGCCACCCCTACAACGCCGAGGCCCTCATCCACGGCCTCTCGCCGGACCCGTCCCCGCACCCCCAGGACGCCCCCTGGCACCAGGTCCGCCTGCTCCTGCGCCTGCACCGCTACGCCCGCGAGGCCCTGTCCGGCGACGACACCCCCCTCGACGTCCGCCTCCTCACGGCGGGCCAGGCCCTGGACCGTCACCGCGACGCGTCCGAGGCGGCGGCGGCCGCGGCGTCGGCGGCCCGTACCCCCCGTATCGCCCCTGCCACCGCGTACGCCCTCGGCGTGCTCCACGCCGACCAGCGCCACGAGGTGGAGGCGGCGCGGTTCGCGTTCCAACAGTGCTGGCAGAAACAGGTGGTGAGTACGTGATCCCGACCCCCGACAGCAACGACACCGTCGTCCAGGCGGCCGGCTGCGTCCTGTGGCGCCGCTCGCCGGTCGACGACGACCTCGAGATCTGCCTGGTCCACAGGCCGAAGTACGACGACTGGTCCCACCCCAAGGGGAAGCTGAAGCGCGGCGAGGAGGCCCTCGCGGGCGCGCTGCGTGAGGTCGAGGAGGAGACGGGCTACACCGCGGAGCCCGGAACCGAGCTGCCCACCGTCTGCTACATGGCGAACGGCCGCCCCAAACGGGTCCGTTACTGGGCGGCGGAGGCGATCGGAGGGAACTTCGCGCCGAACGACGAGGTGGACCGCATCCTGTGGCTCTCCCCCGCCGCCGCCCGCAGCCGTCTGACGCAGTACCGCGACCGCACCCTGATCGACGAGCTGCTGCCGCTCTAGTATCCAGTGGTCCCCGCGTGTGCCTCGGCGTCCGTCCGGGCCTGACTCCGCGCCCTGCGAGCAGGCCCCCGCCACCCACAACTGCAGCGCGCGAAACAGAAGCGGCCCTGCTCGACGGTCGTCGTACGGTGTTCCTCTTGCGCCACCCCGACAACGTTACCCAGCCCCAGTAAAGGGCGGGTATGCGCGTGACGGCCCCCGCCCACCCGTCGTTATCCGGAACGAGAACCGGCTTGGGGGTAGGCAGGCAATGGCGGAACGACAGCGCAGGGTGGGCGGGGCGATCGTCACCGGGGTCATCGTCTGTCTCGGCGCCGGTGGCTGTTCCGGCGGCGCCGCCGCCGAGGACTCCCACGCCTCCGACCCCGTCGACCTCCTCCGCCACACCGCCGACACCCTGGTGACCGCGGGCAGCTCCAAGGCGACGACCTCGATGGAGATGGCCACCGGCGGCACCCGTGTCACCATCCGCGGCGAGGGCGTCTACGACTACACACGCCGGCTCGGCCGCCTGACGGTGACGCTCCCGCAGGACCCGGCCGGCACCACAGAACACCGGCCCATCACCGAACTCCTCGCCCCGGGCGCGCTGTTCATGAAGAACCGCGGCGCCGGAGTCCCCGCCGACAAGTGGGTCCGGGTCGACACGGCCACCCTCTCCGACGGCAACCTGGTCACCGGCGGCGCGACGGACCCGTACGCGGCGGCGGCCCTTCTGCGCGGGACGCGCACGGCGACCTACGTCGGGCGAACCGAACTGGCCGGCACCGAGGTGCGCCACTACCGCGGCACCGCCGACCTCGCACGCGCCGCCCAGGGCGCCTCCCAGGGCGTACGGGAATCCCTCGCGGCGGCGGCGAAAGGGTTCGCCACTGCCGAGGTCCCCTTCGACGTCTATCTCGACGCCCAGGGCCGCGTCCGCAAGATCCGGCAGCGTTTCAGTTTCGTCAACGGCGAGCAGAAGGTCACCGTGGCGGTCGCCTCGACGACGCTGCTCTACGACTTCGGGGCCCCCGTCGACGTACGGCTGCCGGCGTCGAAGGACATCTACTCGGGGAGGATCGCCGAGCAGTGAGACCCCCTGGGAGCCCTCCTCACGGATGAGTGAGGGGCGTCAAGAACTAGCCCGTCCGTGCCATGCGCGGTGTGTAGGCCGCTCCCTACTCTAGGAAGTCGGTACCGGCAGAGATGAGGTGATGCACGTGGCTCCGGTCGGCGGTACGGCAGTCCAGGACCACGTGGCCCTCGCCGAGATCGAGCTGTGCGGAGAGCTGATCATCGCGGCCTCGGCCGCGGAGGAGCGGCTGAGCCTTCAGAGCATCGACGAGGTGCTGAAAGTGGCCGAGGAACGCGGGGACGCCTCCGGCGACTAGGGCCTGTCCGGCGGATCAGGTCGGCTGCAAGAAACAGCACGACTTAGCCGCCCCGAGCGGGGTCTGGTGCGTGCGGCTGCAAGGCGGAGGAGGGAGTCGACGCGGAGCGTCGGCGACCGACGACAACGCGGCAGATGTGCGTGCCAGACCCCGCGACGCCGACATGATCCGCCGGACAGGCCCTGGCCGGAGGCTCCACTGAGCGGGGGCTCCTTTTCGGCCACCGGCGTGCGTCAGGTACGCCTGCTCATCAGGTTCGCAGCATGCGGGCGATCGCCTTGGTCGCCTCGTCCACCTTGGCGTCGATCTCGTCGCCGCCCCTGAGGGCCGCGTCGGCGACGCAGTGCCGCAGGTGCTCCTCCAGGAGCTGCAGCGCGAAGGACTGCAGGGCCTTGGTGGAGGCGGAGACCTGGGTGAGTATGTCGATGCAGTAGACGTCCTCGTCGACCATCCGCTGCAGACCGCGGATCTGGCCCTCGATCCGGCGCAGACGCTTGAGGTGCTCGTCCTTCTGCTTGTGGTAGCCGTGTGTGGAGGCCGCTTCCGCGCCGGCCGCCTCGGTGGTCGTCATCGCGTCCTCCAGACATATACCCCAGGTGGGTATATCGTACCGAACTTTGCTGGGTATAGGGCCCTTGGTACGCCCCCGTGCTGATCACCGTGCCCGATGGGCGACACTGGGGGACGGCCCATTAGTCGTGGCCGGATGATGCACCTAGCATCAGCCTGACCGAAACCGATGCATCCTGAGGACCCCTTGTGCGCTTTCGTCTGACCCCCAGGGAGACGAGCTTCTACGACATGTTCGCCGCGTCCGCGGACAACATCGTCACGGGCTCGAAGCTCCTCATGGAACTGCTCGGGGCGGACACCGCCGGCCGGGCCGAGATCGCAGAGCGTATGCGGGCCGCGGAACACGCCGGTGACGACGCCACGCATGCGATATTCCACCAGCTGAACTCCTCGTTCATCACGCCGTTCGACCGCGAGGACATCTACACCCTCGCATCCTCCCTCGACGACATCATGGACTTCATGGAGGAGGCCGTCGACCTGGTCGTCCTCTACAACGTCGAGGAACTGCCGAAGGGCGTCGAGCAGCAGATCGAGGTGCTGGCGCGAGCGGCGGAGCTCACCGCCGAGGCCATGCCGAACCTCCGCACTCTGGACAACCTCACCGAGTACTGGATCGAGGTCAACCGCCTGGAGAACCAGGCGGACCAGATCCACCGCAAGCTCCTCGCCCACCTCTTCAACGGCAAGTACGACGCCATCGAGGTGCTCAAGCTCAAGCAGATCGTGGACGTGCTCGAAGAGGCCGCGGACGCTTTCGAGCACGTGGCGAACACGGTGGAGACCATCGCGGTCAAGGAGTCCTGACCCCTTCATGGACACCTTCGCTCTGGTCGTGACCATCGCGGTCGCGCTCTTCTTCACGTACACCAACGGCTTCCACGACTCGGCGAACGCGATCGCGACATCGGTCTCGACCCGCGCACTCACCCCTCGCGCCGCACTCGCGATGGCCGCGGCGATGAACCTGCTGGGTGCGTTCCTGGGCAACGGGGTCGCCAAGACGGTCAGTGAGGGTCTGATCGAGACCCCGACCGGCTCGCAGGGGATGGCCATCCTCTTCGCGGCGCTGACCGGTGCCATCGTCTGGAACCTGCTCACCTGGTACTTCGGCCTGCCCTCGTCCTCCTCCCACGCGCTGTTCGGCGGCCTCGTCGGAGCGGCGCTGGCGGGTGGCAGCGACGTGCTCTGGCAGGGCGTGCTCGACAAGGTCGTCATCCCGATGTTCGTCTCGCCGATCGTCGGCCTGATCGTCGGCTACCTCGTCATGGCGGCCATCATGTGGCTCTTCCGCCGCTCCAACCCGCACAAGACCAAGCGCGGTTTCCGTATAGCCCAGACCGTCTCCGCAGCCGGCATGGCGCTCGGCCACGGTCTCCAGGACGCCCAGAAGACCATGGGCATCGTGGTGATGGCCCTGGTGATCTCCGGCCACAAGACGTACGGCGACCCGATCCCGGTCTGGGTGAAGATCGTCTGCGCCCTGATGCTCTCGCTCGGCACCTATGCCGGCGGCTGGCGCATCATGCGCACCCTGGGCCGCAAGATCATCGAACTGGACCCGCCCCAGGGCTTCGCCGCCGAGACGACCGGCGCGGCGATCATGTTCACCACGGCCTACCTCTTCAAGGCCCCCATCTCCACGACCCACGTCATCACCTCCGCCATCATGGGCGTCGGCGCGACGAAGCGCGTGAAAGCGGTCCGCTGGGGCGTGGCCAAGAACATCGTCATGGGTTGGTTCATCACGATGCCGGCGGCGGCGTTGGTGGCGGCGGGGGCGTACGGGATCGTGAACCTGGCGTTCCTGTAACTCCCGTGCTCATACACACGGTTCACGCATTGCAGCCCGTTGGGCCCCTCTGGGGGAGTTTGTGGACGAGGCCGCTCTTGCCGAAGCGGGGGTCTGGGAGGCGGCAGCCCCCGGGGACGCCCTCCCCCACCCACCCGCAGCCAACGACGACGGGCCCGCCCCCGGGAGCCGGGGGCGGGCCCTTCTTCGTCCTCGCGGTGGCACCGCCATGCAGCACCGCGAGGGGTTCGTAACGGCTTAGCCGAAGCGCCCGGAGATGTAGTCCTCCGTCGCCTGGACCGACGGGTTGGAGAAGATCCGCTCCGTGTCGTCGATCTCGATCAGCTTGCCGGGCTGCCCGACCGCCGCCAGGTTGAAGAAGGCCGTACGGTCCGAGACACGCGCCGCCTGCTGCATGTTGTGCGTCACGATGACGATCGTGAACCGTTCCTTCAGCTCACCGATCAGGTCCTCGATGGCGAGCGTCGAGATCGGGTCCAGGGCCGAGCAGGGCTCGTCCATGAGCAGAACCTTCGGCTCCACGGCGATCGCCCGCGCGATGCACAGACGCTGCTGCTGACCACCGGACAGACCCGAACCCGGCTTGTTCAGGCGGTCCTTCACCTCGTTCCAGAGGTTCGCGCCCTTGAGCGACTTCTCGACGACGTCGCCGAGCTCGCTCTTCTTGTAGCTCCCGTTGAGGCGCAGGCCCGCGGCCACGTTGTCGAAGATCGACATGGTGGGGAACGGGTTCGGCCGCTGGAACACCATGCCGACCTCGCGGCGCACCGCCACCGGGTCGATCCCGGGCCCGTACAGGTCCTCGTCGTCGAGCAGCACCTTGCCCTCGACCCGGCCGCCCGAGGTCACCTCGTGCATACGGTTCAGCGTGCGCAGGAACGTCGACTTGCCGCAGCCGGAGGGGCCGATGAAGGCCGTCACCGAGCGGGGCTCGACCGTCATCGAGATGTCTTCGATCGCCTTGTGGGACCCGTAGTAGGCGGTGAGCCCACTGACGTCGATTCGCTTGGCCATAACTACTTCACTTCCGTCAGTCGCTGAGAGGGCCCCGCCCGGCGGAGCCGGAAATAGTCGCTTTAGCGACCGGTCTTCGGGGCCTTCCAGCGCGCGATACCGCGAGCCACCAGGTTGAGGATCATCACGAAGGCGATCAGGGTGAGCGAGGCCGCCCATGCCCTGTCGTACGCGTAGTCGTTGCCCGCGGCGTACTGCTGGTAGACGTACAGCGGCAGCGACTGCTGCGGACCCGAGAAGGGGTTGTTGTTGATGAAGCGGTTACCGAACACCAACAACAGTACGGGCGCGGTCTCACCCGCGATACGGGCGATGGCCAGCATGATGCCGGTCGTGATGCCGCCGATGGAGGTCGGCAGGACCACCTTCAGGATGGTGCGCCACTTCGGGACACCCAGCGCCAGGGACGCCTCCCGCAGCTCGTTCGGGACGAGCTTGAGCATCTCCTCCGTGGAGCGCACGACCACCGGCATCATCAGGATGGCCAGGGCCATCGAGCCGGCGAAGCCGAACGGCTGCATGTCGAAGATCAGCATCAGGGAGAGGATGAACAGACCCGCGACGATCGACGGGACACCCGTCATGACGTCGACGAAGAACGTGACCGCCTGGGCGAGCCTGCCGCGGCCGTACTCCACGAGGTAGATCGCGGTCAGCACACCGATCGGCGCCGCGATCAGCGTGGCGAGCCCGACCTGCTCCACGCTGCCGATGATGGCGTGGTAGATGCCACCGCCCGGCTGGGAGTCCGCGACGAGGCCCATCGAGTGGCTCAGGAAGTAGATGTCGAGGACCTTCACACCGCGCACGACGGTCGTCCAGACCAGGGAGATCAGCGGCACGAGGGCGACCAGGAAGGCGACCCAGACCAGGCCGGTGACGATACGGTCCTTGGCCTGCCGGCGGCCCTCGACCTTGGCGGCGATGCCGTAGGTGGCGACGAGGAAGAGCAGACCGGAGATCAGGCCCCACTGGACCTTGGTGAGCCCGGCGCCCACCCCGACGGCGACGGCGACGGCCACGGAGCCGGCGGCGATCGCCCAGGGCGACCACTTCGGCAGGCGGGCGCCGCGCAGGGTGCTGGGGCGCTTCTCGGCGATGGCGGCGTTGCTCATGCGTTGGCCCCCGAGTACTCCTTGCGGCGGGCGATGATCATGCGCGCCGCGCCGTTGACCAACAGGGTGATGACGAACAGGACCAGACCCGAGGCGATGAGGGCGTCACGGCCGAACTCGGTGGCCTCGCTGAACTTGCTGGCGATGTTCTGGGCGAAGGTGCCGCCGCCCGGGTTGAGCAGGCTGCCGTGGATCAGGAAGTCCGGGGAGAGGACGGTGGCGACGGCCATCGTCTCGCCGAGCGCGCGGCCGAGGCCGAGCATCGACGCGGAGATCACACCGGAGCGGCCGAAGGGGATCACCGCCATGCGGATCACCTCCCAGCGCGTGGCGCCGAGGGCCAGGGCCGCCTCCTCGATCATCTGCGGAGCCTGGCGGAAGACCTCGCGGCTCACGTTGGTGATGATCGGCAGGATCATGATCGCGAGCAGGATGCCCACGGTGAGCAGGGAGCGCGGGGCGCCCTGGTCCCAGGAGAAGACCCCGGTCCAGCCGAAGAAGTCGTTGAGCCAGCCGAAGAGGCCGTTCATGTGCGGTACGAGGATCAGCGCGCCCCACAGGCCGTACACGATGGACGGCACGGCGGCGAGCAGGTCGACCACGTACGCGATGGGACCCGCCAGCCGACGCGGGGCGTAGTGGGTGAGGAACAGCGCGATGGCCACCGCGACCGGGACCGCGATGACCATGGCGATGATCGAGGAGACCACCGTGCCGTAGGCCAGGACGGCGATGCCGAAGCTGGGCGGCGTGATGTTGGTGTTCCACTCGAAGGTGGTGAGGAAGTTGCCGTGGTTCTTGCTGAGCGCGAGGGACGCACGGTAGGTGAGGAAGACCGCGATCGCGGCCATGATCACCAGCAGCAGGATGCCCGACCCGCGGGAGAGACCGAGGAAGATCCGGTCACCGGGTCGGGTAGCACCGCGGGCGTTGCGCTTCTGCTCGGCCGTCGACGGTTCGGGGGTGGGGGGTGGGGCGTCGGTTATCTGTGTGGATGTGTCCATCGGGTTCTCCGGTCTGCGGAACCACACGCTGTGCGGCTCTGCGAAGCCGTACGGGTCGCCGTACGGCTCGTGGCGGCGGTGCACCGGACGATGCGGTCCGGTCCCGGGTTCTTGGGGCCCGGGACCGGACCGCACTCAGATCAGCTCAGGCCCTCGATGGTGGTGCGGACCTTGGCGATGATGTCGGCGGGGATGGGCGCGTACTTGAGGCCGGACAGCACGCCCTGGCCCTGCTCGGAGGCGATGTAGCGCAGGAACGCCTTCGTGGCGGGGAGGGTGTCGGCCTTGTTGCCCTTGTCACAGACGATCTCGTACGTGACCAGGGTGATCGGGTAGGCACCGTCGGCCTTGGTGCCGTAGTTCAGCTGCAGCGACAGGTCCGAGCCCGTGCCCACGACCTTGGCGTCGGCGATCGCCTTGGAGGCGGAGTCGCTGCTCGGGGCGACGGCGGTGCTGGCGCCGGTGTTGATGCTGACCGCGTTCACACCGTCGGCGACGTAGGACAGCTCGAAGTAGCCGATGGAGCCGTTGGTCTGCTTGACCTGGGCCGCGACACCGGAGGACTGGGCGGCGGCCTGGCCACCCTTGGCCTGCCACGCCTTGCCGCCGGAGTAGGGCCAGTCGCTCTTGGCGGTGGCGATCAGGTACTTGGTGAAGTTGTCCGTCGTACCCGACTCGTCAGAGCGGTGGAACGCCTGGATCTTCAGGTCGGGGAGCTTCGCCGACGGGTTCAGCTTGGCGATCGCCGGGTCGTTCCACTTGGTGATCTTGCTGTTGAAGATCTTCGCCAGGGTCGGGGCGTCGAGAACCAGGTTGCTCACGCCGGACAGGTTGTAGCCGACCGCGATCGGGCCACCGACCATCGGGAGGTCGATGCCCTGGCCGCCGGAGCAGACCTTCTTGGAGGCGGTGACCTCTTCGGGCTTCAGCGCGGAGTCGGAACCGGCGAAGGCGAGCTGGCCCTGGGTGAAGGAGGTGACACCCGCACCGGAACCGCCGGCCTTGTAGTTGATCTGTACACCGCAGGCCTTGGAGAACTGGGCCACCCAGGCGTCGATCGCGTTCTTCTGCGCGGACGAGCCGTCGGAGAGCAGCTGCCCCTTGGCGTTGTCACACTTGATGGACCCGGCCTGCGTGGAGGCCGAAGCGCTGCTGCCACCGCTGCTGCTGGAGGTGTCGTCCGAACCGCACGCCGTGAGGACCAGGGCGCCGGACGCGGCGAGGGCACCGAGGGCGATGGCCCGCCGGTTCATGCGCTGAAGCTTCACTGAGGGAGTTCCTTCCAGGAGCCGCCGTCCTGAATCCGGCGGCGTGCGAAGTTGGTGAGTCTCGGCAACGGGGACGCCTCTGGAAGAGATGCGGCCCGCATCGCGTAAGGCCGAAATTAGGCAGAACAGGTGAAGGAGCCGATGGCCACAAATGAACGGAAGGTGAACCCCTGCAGACGTTGTGGTTAGGTCACGGAATGCTCACGGGGAGAGCACGTACAGGTTCCGGGGCCACAGTGACACAGGAGTGACACTTGGGCTGGAACGCGCGAGGTCGGCGAGCCGTCTCGTTCCACAGGAACCGACGGGAAGGCACACCATGCAACGGCGTACGTTCATCGGAGGCGGCACGGCCGCGATAGCGGGAGTCGCCCTGGCTGCGTGCAAGGGCGGCAGCATCGCGGGCGCCGCCTCGTCGTCCTCCGATTCTTCCACCGGTTCCTCCACTACGCCGGTTCTGCCGGCCGCGGCCTCCAGCTGGTCCGCCCTCGCCCGTGACCTCGACGGCACGCTGGTCCGCCCGGGCGACGCCAAGTGGACCACCGCCCACCAGCTGTACAACACCCGCTTCGACGGCCTGAAGCCGGCCGCGGTCGCCTATGCCGCCCACGCGGACGACATACGTACGACCCTCTCCTACGCCCGCGCCCACAACATCCGGGTCGCCATCCGCAACGGCGGCCACTCCTACGCCGGTTGGTCCTCGGGGAACGGCAAGCTGATCCTCGATGTCTCCAAGCTGAACCGCATCCGCGTGGGCGGCGGCTCGGCGGTCGTCGGCGCCGGCTCCAAGCTGATCGACGTCTACCGCGGTCTCACCGCCCACGGCGTGACGATCCCGGCCGGCTCCTGCCCCTCCGTCGGCGTCTCCGGCCTGGTCCTCGGCGGCGGCCACGGAGTGGTCTCCCGGGCGTACGGCCTGACCTGCGACAGCCTCACCCAGGCGACGCTGATCACGGCGGACGGCAAGGAGGTCACCGCCAACGCGACGACCAACAAGGACCTGTTCTGGGCCCTGCGCGGCGCGGGCAACGGCAACTTCGGCGTCGTGACCGAACTGCACTTCAAGACCCACCCGGCGCCGCAGGCGGTGTCCGCCTACGTGACCTGGCCCTGGTCGAAGGCGGCCGCCGTGGTGAGGGCATGGCAGGAGTGGGGCCCCGACCAGCCCGACGAGATCTGGTCCTCCTGCCACCTGGAGAACGGCGGCTCGCCCACCGTCTCGGTCGCCGCCTTCTCCCTCGGCACCTACGGCGAACTCCAGAACGCGCTGGACCGCCTGGCCGCCAGGGTCGGCGCACCGGCACGCAGCGTCTCCCTCAACCGCCACTCGTACGAGGGCGCCATGGAGGCGTACGCGGGCTGCACGTCCTTCCGCACCGAGGCCCAGTGCCACCTGCCCGGCACCACCCCGAACCGCAACCCCGAGGGCGCCCTGGGCCGCGAGACCTACACCGCCCGCTCCGACTTCTTCGACCGCTCGATCTCCGACGCCGGCATCCAGACCCTGCTCAACCGCATCAGCGCGGTCCCCGGCGGCTCGGGCAGCATCGCCCTCACGGCCCTCGGCGGCGCGGTCAACCGCGTCTCCCCCACGGCCACGGCCTTCGTCCACCGCCGCTCCCGCATGCTGGCCCAGTACCTCGCGTCCTGGCACTCCGGCACGGCGGGCACCACGGCCCAGTCCTGGCTGACCAAGACCCACAACGCGATGCGCCCATACGCCTCGGGCGCGGCCTACCAGAACTACACGGACCCGACCCTGACGAACTGGCGGAAGGCGTATTACGGGGATGCGGCGAGCCGTCTGGCACAGGTGAAGAAGCAGTACGACCCGAACCGCTTCTTCACATACCCGCAGGCGCTGTAGCGCCCCTTCCAGGGGCGGGGGGCTGTATCGACAGCGGCACCGACGCGTGGCGCGACCAGCACCCACCGGCCCGCAGGTTCAACTCCGCCCTTCCAGCGGAGCGCCTACGCGGCCAGGTCCCGCTCCTCCGACTCAACTCCCTCACGGGCTCCGGGAATCACCGCACCGTCACCCACAGCAGCCCGTCCCCGAGCCCGCACGACCCAAGCACCCCACGAGGACCCCTCGACCGCCTTCATCAAGGGCGTCAACAAAGCCATCGCAACCGGAGACAACAACAAGGCGACAGCCGTGCCGAGCGCGAACCCCCCGACCACGTCCGTCGGGTAGTGCACACCCATGTACACCCGGCAGAACCCCTCCAGCAGCGCCAACCCGATCCCGGCGGCCCCGAACCTCCGGTTGGCGACGAACAGCCCGACCCCCATGGCCATGGTGATCGTCGCGTGGTCGCTCACGAACGAGTAGTCGGTCTTCCCGGAGATCAGGACATCGAGCCCCTGGTGATCGAGAAAGGGCCGAGGACGCTCGACGAACCCCCGTATCGGAACATTCACCAGCACCGCGATCCCCGCGGCCAGCGGCGTCCACACCAGCGCGGCCACGGACGGCGCGGCATCCTCGCCGCCCCGCCGCCGCACGGACCACCAACACCACACCACGAGCAGCACCATGGCGATCAGCAGCCCGTACTCACCGACGAACTCCATGCCCCGGTCGAACCAGTGCGGCGCGTCCTTGGCCAGGCCATTGATGTCGTAGAGCAGGTCGACGTCGGGGTTCGACCCGGATTCGGCGAGTCCAGCCATCGTGCTGCGGCCCCTTCGTCGTCTCTCCGGGCGCACACACGTGCGCCCCGCTTACCCACCCCCGTGGTTGCAGATGCCTCCGAGAACAGGAACGCACGGTCCCCGTTACTACGTTCCACACTCCACCGAATGATCACGCAGACGTTATCGAAGAGAGACCCATAGTCGCAGCTCAGGGGGTGGTTTCACGCTCGGTTCACACCGTGGTGGGCAACGCTTTCGCGCCATCTTCGGTCACCCGCGTCGCCCCGAAGTAGTCCGGGGTGTCGATCGGGTCGAACCGGATCACGGCCCCCGTCCGCGGTGCGTCGATCATGTATCCGCCGCCGACGTAAATCCCCACATGCCGGATGGCCCGCGAGTCGGTGAGGTCGTCGGAGAAGAACACCAGATCCCCTGGCAGCAGCTCGTCGCGCTGGGGATGCGCCCCCGCGTTGTACTGGTCGTTCGCGACCCGCGGCAGCGTCACGCCGACGCTCTCGTACGCGGCCTTGGTCAGCCCCGAGCAGTCGAAACGCCCGCCGTCGGCGGCCGTGCCGTTCCCGCCCCAGAGATAGGGCGTGCCCAGCTTCTTCTGCGCGTAGCCGATGGCGCCCGCGGCCTGCTCACTCGGATCCACCCGCGACACGGGCGCCGCGAAGCTCTCCTCCAGCGTGGTGATCGTCTTGACGTAGTTCCGCGTCTCCTTGTACGGCGGCACGCCCCCGTACTTGATCACCGCGTAGGCTCCGGCGTTGTACGAGGCGAGCATGTTTTCGGTCAGATTCCCGGGTACGTCCTTCACGTACGAGGCGAGTTGACAGTCGTAGGACGCGGCGGACGGAATGGCGTCCTGCGGGTCCCACACGTTCTTGACGCCGTCGCCGTTTCCGTCGATCCCGTGCGTGGCCCAGGTCCCCGGGATGAACTGAGCTATCCCCTCGGCCGCGGCCCCGCTCTTCGCGTTCGGGTTGAACCCGCTCTCCTGATAGAGCTGGGCGGCGAGCAGCGCGGGATTGAGGGCGGAGCAGAGGTTGCCCCACTTCGCCACGATGGCCGAATAGGCGGCCGGCACCGATCCCTTGGCCAGCGCCTTGGTCCCCCCGCCGACCCCGTTGACCAGGTTCCCGGCGACGACGTACACGCCGACCACGAGCAGCATCACGAACGACAGGGCAGAACCGACGGCAACGGTCGCGATGATCCACGCCTTACGCACCGTCAACCGCCCCTCGCCGCCCAGGAGTCGTGCCCAGGTCAGTGTAGGGGCGGGTGCCGTGTTCCGGAGTGATCACATAGAGACGAAAACCGGTCAGGGATCGGTGGCCGCGTCCCGGTACAGCTCGGCGGCCTCGGTCCCCAGGACCACGCTGTACGAGATGTCGTCGGTCGCCCCGCCCTCCTCGTGCCCGCCGAGCACCCCGACGACCTGGTGGTCCCCGTTCACCCAGGGGCTGCCGCTGGTCCCGCCGCTCAGGGCGGGACAGTCGATGCGCTGCTGGGTTCTGCTGTGCGCGGTCGGCTTGTTGGTGCAACTGACCGGCACCTCACGGGTGTTGGGATACCCGATGACCGTGACGGCGGTGGCCCCGGTGGTCGTACCGGCGACGAACCGATTGCCCCCCACCACGTCCTCGACCCCCTTCCCGTCCCTCTCCGCCAGGGCGGCGAAGGCGACGTCGCTGTCCTCGGCCTGCCCCTTGGTCCACCCGTCCGGCAGGAACCGCTTCTTCACGGTCCACACCCCGTACGGCGCCTCCCCGCCCCGGTATCCGGGTACGAAGACGAGGTTCCCGTCCCCGTCCAGGCAGTGCGCGGCGGTGACGACGAGGTTCCGGTGGGGGCTGTGCACGACGGAGGCGGTACAGAAGTGCCCGCCCTTGAGGGAGGAGGCGCGGTCGGCCCCGAAGAGGGCCCCGACTCTCGCGGTCTCCCTGCCCGCCACCGCGACGGCACTGACGGCGAACGGCCCGGGCCCGTCGTCGGCGGCCGCGAGCGAGGCCGAGGTCACGGCCGGCACGAGCAGGACCACGGCCGCGCACAGAGGACTGTAGACACGTCTGCTGATGCGTGAGGTGCGCTTCATCGGACCCCACCCTGTCCGACGAAGGTGAGAAAAAGGTCTGCCGTTCACTTAGATATCTCCGTGAACGGGCCCTTCTGCGCACGGGGGCCGCGAGGAGAGACGTCGTAGACCGGAAACCCGTCCGTGTCGATCTCGATGGCGACGGCGAGGGCGCTGTCCTCGGGATCGGCAAGGGACATCTTGTCCAGCCCATCGGGCATGACCCTGTCGAGTTGCCGTCGCAGCCGCCTCACCACACCCGCGGGCTTCCCAGGCGGAGTCGGGGACATCACGAGCACTCCTCCCACGATCTGCACCCGCCGACCTGTCGCGGCCTCGGACTTCTCGGCGACATCACGCGGATTTCCCGGCCGAGGCCGTGGATACACGGGGGTCTTGGGCGACACGGACATGGCTCGCTGCCTCCGTCCCTCGGCCTCGCTCGCTGTGTGAGCGGGGTCGCTGGGGGTCCGACATCCCGCTCGGCGTCGAATCCACCGTACTGTGCGATCTCCTCCGCCGCCTCCGGGTCCGGCTCCACGCACACGGGTGCCGGCTTCCTGACCCGCCGCTCGGGCGGCGCCGTACCCGGCTTCGGTGACGGCGGCCTCGGCCTCTTGCAGATCGCAGAGGCACGGAGATCCTCCCC
The DNA here is from genome assembly GCF_053596855.1 of Streptomyces sp. NPDC001617. Taxonomy (NCBI): domain Bacteria; kingdom Bacillati; phylum Actinomycetota; class Actinomycetes; order Kitasatosporales; family Streptomycetaceae; genus Streptomyces; species Streptomyces sp. NPDC001617. The sequence goes on along the minus strand of NZ_JBSFHA010000066.1, from coordinate 16,836 downwards.
TCAGGGAGTGCGACATCCACGCGGCCGAGTGCTACCACCAGCAGTACCTTTCGGACACCAAGAACCCGGGCGGGTACTGCGGGCTGGGTGGGACGGGGGCCAAGCCAGGTTGGTTCACCGTGCCGGTGAGCGGGCGGAGGCGCCTGCCCCCGCCCGCCAGGTGATCAGGGAGCGTCGATGAGGCCGTACTTGGGCACGGTCACCGTGCGGGCCCCCGGCGTGCCGCCGATGACGACCTTGCGGTACGTGACGTTGTTGGCCGTGCTCTGCTCCTTGAGCCGGTTGTCGGGGTTGGCGATGACCTGGATGTAGTAGGTGCCGTTCGGCAGGTCCGTGACGTCGAAGGACTGACCGGGCCGGTACTGGCTGTAGGTGTCGCCGTTGCCGACGTCGAGCACCTCGCGCACCGAGACCGCGGTCTCCTCACCGCAGGCGGTGGCGAGGTCGGTGCTGTATGGGTGCCAGTTGGCGTTCTTCACCGTGTAGTCGATGGCGTCGGTGTTGGCCAGGCAGAACGCCTCTTTGCCGCTGCGGACGATCTCCTTCTTGTCCGCGCCGAGCAGCCGGTAGCTGGCGAAGTCGCTGAAGTGCCAGTGCTGGTGGCCGTCCCGCGGGTCCCACTCCATGGTGCCGGTGGGTGTGTACCCGACCTGCTTGCCCTTGGCGTCGTAGAAGTACTGGTACGCGTCCATCTTCTCCGCACCGGGCTTGCGGAACCCGTCCACGACCAGTGGCGAGGGGCCGCCGTTCCAGACGGTGGCGCTGAAGGCGAGGTAGTCCTTGCCTGCGACGGCACCCTCTCCACCCTCGTCCCCGTTGGTGATCGCGATGCCGTACGCGGGGAGGGCACGCAGGTCGGGCTTGGGCACATCGGCGGGGACGGCCGCCCTGCCGACCGGGCGCTCGGCGGCCGGCTTCGGGCTCTTCGACGCGTTCTTCTGCCCGTGCTTGACGCCGGCCAGGCCCTGGCCCCCGCCGGAGTCCTGCTGGCGGACCGTCACCTTGATGGTCTGGGTTTTGTCCGGCATTCCGAACAGGTCGCGGTACTTCTTCGCCACCGACACCTTCGCGGTGTAGACACCGGCCGGCAGATCGATCGGGTTGTCCCCGCGGAAGCCCTGGGACGTGGCTGCCGCCCAGCCCTTCTCGACGCCCCACACCGCGCCGAGCGCGAAGGGGTTGTCGGAGCAGCTGCCGGGGTATTTCGAGGTGGCCGGGGCGTCCGGCCGGATCCGGCCCGCCCGGTTGTTCGGGCAGAACGACTGCGTGGTGTCGGCCACCTTCGCGCCCGACGCGTCGCTGATGCTGACCTTGAGGAAGTCCGGCAGGCCCGAGAAGTCCTTCACCAGGCCCTTCGGCAGGGTCTTGGTCAGCGTTCGGCCGCCGGAGCGGATCAGCTGCGACGCGATGACGGGGTCGTTGTAGGACTTGCGTGTCACCCGCAACTCGAGCGGTCCCCCGTCGACCGTGACGTAGGTGCCGAGGTCCAGGTAGACCCCCGGCTCGCCGTCCCATCGGTCGACCGTCACCGCGGGGGAGGCGGCGATCAGTCCGAGCTTCGGCGTGCCCGCCGGTGTCGCCGCTCCCGCGCCGGGCGCGGCGAGGGTTCCGGCGGCGCCGACGGTGAGGGCGGCAGCGGTGATGATCGCCGAACGCCGTAAGGCATTGGGGTGATGTGTGGTCATAGGTGCTCTTTCTGCGTCTGGTCGGGACGTTTCGCGCATGTCTTGCAGGCACGGAAGGAGGTGCTTGTGTGTCATCTGTGAAAAGGGTGAGAAGTCGATTCAGGTTGCCTGGCAACCGAAAGTCGCCCTGAAAGTCGGCTCGTTGCCGCTGTCGACTCGGTGGTCGACGACCGCATGCCACTCGGCCATGCCGGAGAAAGCGCGGAGACGGGTGCGGCTTCTACGCCGACGGATCGTTCCCTGGGCGGTGAGCGCTCGCCACCATGTACACAGGGCGCGATCTCGGACTCACGGCGCTGTACAAGAGGCGCCGACAGGGCTCGGTACCCGCACTCGATCAACGCGCGTCAAGCTGTGCTTTCTCTGTGGCCGAAGTCAAGCCACCCCCATCCCGCACCCATCCCCCCTCCATCGACCTGCAATCCCCCAACCCCACTTCAGTAATGCGGAAGTCAGTATTCCGAAGCGCTCTTGTTTGTCACGTACTCAACAAGCCATCGTCGTTCGCGGGCCGCCGCCCCCACCGGCAACCTCACCGGTGGACCCCCCACTCGCAGGCCTCTGCAAACCTCACTCAGGAGGCTGTACGTTGCGTACGTCCACCCCCAACTCCCCCCACATATCCGGCAGATGGCGGAAGGTCGGCTCGGCCGCCGCCGCCACCGCCGCGCTCGTGTTCGCCGGTCTCGGCACCGCCGTACACGCGAACGCGGCGACCGCCACGGACGCCGGTGCGCACAAGGTGAGCGCCAAGACCGTCGCCGCGCAGGTCGCCAAGGCCCATGTGCGGTACGAGAAGGCAGCCTGTGGCGCCACCCCGAAGAAGGGCTACGCCGCCTGTAACGCCCTGCGCGTCACCGGCGGAACCACGGCCTACATGGAGAAGCAGGCGGCCCTGAAGGGCATCGCCCCGAAGACCATCAAGCCGAACGCCTCCACCGACTCCCCCACCGGCTACGGCCCGTCGGACATCCAGTCGGCGTACGGCCTGACCGACGCGGCCTCCTCCGACGGCTCCGACGAGACGGTCGCCATCGTCGACGCGTACGACGACCCGAACGCCGAGGCGGACCTGGCCACTTACCGCTCGTACTACGGCCTCTCGGACTGCACGACCGACAACGGCTGCTTCACCAAGGTCTCCCAGACCGGCTCCACGAGCTCCCTTCCCTCCGCCGACAGCGGCTGGGCCGGCGAGATCTCGCTCGACCTCGACATGGTCAGCGCGACCTGCCCGAACTGCAACATCCTCCTCGTCGAGGCCAAGTCGGCGTCCGACGCCAACCTGGGCACCGCGGTGAACGAGGCCGTGAAGCTGGGCGCCAAGTTCGTCTCCAACTCCTACGGCGGCTCGGAGTCCTCCTCCGACACGACGTACGACAGCTCGTACTACAAGCACGCGGGCGTCGCCATCACCGCGAGCGCGGGCGACGAGGGCTACGGCGCCGAGTACCCGGCGGCCTCCCGCTACGTCACCGCGGTCGGCGGCACCAAGCTCTCCACGTCCTCCAACAGCCGCGGCTGGACGGAGTCCGTCTGGAACACCAGCTCCACCGAGGGCACCGGCTCCGGCTGCTCCTCCTACGACGCCAAGCCGTCCTGGCAGACCGACACGGGCTGCACCAAGCGCATGATCTCCGACGTCTCGGCGGTGGCCGACCCGGCGACCGGCGTCTCGGTGTACGACTCCTACGGCGACGACGGCACCGGCTGGAACACCTACGGCGGCACCAGCGCCTCGTCCCCGCTGATCGCCTCGGTCTACGCCCTCGCCGGCACCCCGGGCAGCAGCGACTACCCGGCCTCCTACCCCTACGCCGCGGCCGGCACCTCGGCCCTGAACGACGTCACCAGCGGCAGCAACGGCACCTGCTCCACGTCGTACTTCTGCACCGCGAAGTCGGGCTACGACGGCCCGACCGGCTGGGGCACCCCGGAGGGCCTGGACGCCTTCACGGCCGGCTGAGCCAACCGGCAGACAGCGCACGACCTCCCCGTCGGGTCACGGGGAGCCGCCCTGAATGAGGAGGACGTGGGGTCTCCTCGGCGGCATGAAAAGGGAAACGGGTCACGGCAGCCGGCCGCGGCCCGTTTTCCCGTTGCGCCGGGCCAGAAAGCGTCTCACCGCACGGGGACTCCGGATCACGTACAGCTCCGCGCCACCGGCATGGGCGGTGATCGCCGCGAGGAGCAGCGGCCGACTCCGGCGCCGACAACCCCACACCCACCGCCAGAAGTCGGCGCGCTGCCGAGAACGCCGGACCGCCCGCCAGGCGCAGCGCCAGAAAGGGAAGTCGAGCAGGATGACGGTGTCGGCCGCTCGGAGCCGGACCTCGGGGACGTCGTGGGGCCCGAGGTCGCCCTCCATGATCCAGACCTCGCCGCGGGCGAGTTCGGCCTGCACGGCGGCCCACCGGTCGGGGGGTGTCGCCTCAGGTCCCGGTCGCCAGAAGTGCTGGTCCAACTCGATGACCGGGAGCCCGGTGTCCGAGCCGAGCCTGGCCGCGAACGTCGACTTGCCCGAACCGCCGCGCCCCAGGATCACCACTCGCCGCATGGACGCCATGGTTACAGGCCGCCCCCGGACACCTACCCTCATGAGATGTCTACGACCATGCGAGCGGCGGTCTGTGTCCGGGCGGGTGGCCCGGAGGTGTTGGAGGTCCGGGAGGTGCCGGTGCCGGCGGTCCGGGAGGGCTGGAGTCTGGTGCGGGTGAAGGGCGCGGGGCTGAACCGGTCGGAGCTGCGGACCCGGCAGGGGCATTCCCCGAGCGTGACGTTCCCTCGCGTGCTGGGGATCGAATGCGTGGGAGTCGTGGCCGACTCGACCGACCCGCAGCTGCCCGAGGGGACGACCGTCGCGGCGGTGATGGGGGAGATGGGCCGGGAGTTCGACGGCGGCTACGCCGAGTACGCGCTGCTCCCCAACTCCCTCCTGATGCCGGTCACCACCACCCTCCCCTGGGACGTCCTGGCCGCCCTGCCGGAGACCTACCTGACCGCGCAGGGTTCACTCGACGCGCTCGGCATCGCACCGGGCGGCAAGGGCCGGCTGCTGATCCGCGGCGGAACCTCCTCGGTGGGGATGGCGGCCGCGTCGATCGCCTCCGGATACGGGTGGGAAACCGCGGCCACAACCCGGCGCCGGGACAAGGCCGACGCACTGACCGCGGCCGGCGTGGACCACGTACTCCTCGACGACGGCGGCCCCTTGGCCGAGCACCTGCACGCCGTCTGGCCCGAGGGCCCGGACCACGTCCTGGACCTCGTGGGCGCGCGCACGGCCGTGGACTCGCTGCACCTGGTCCGCCGCGGCGGGACGGTCTGCGTCTCGGGCTCCCTCAGCGGCTGGCTGATCCGCGACTTCGAACCGATCGCGATGATCCCCACCGGAACCAGGCTCACGGCCTTCCACAGCGACACCGTCAAGGGCAGTGCGGGCAGGGACGTGCTGCAGCGGATCATCCGCGAGGTCGAGACCGGCGTCCACCGCCCCCACGTCGACCGCGTCTTCTCCCTCGACGACATCGTCACGGCCCACCGGCACATGGAGGACGACCGGGCGACGGGGAAGCTGGTCATGTTGCCGTAGGGACTCCTGGGCATTGGCTTGGCCTAGGGGACGCAAAGTCTCTGTCAGGCCGTGCTTAGGGCACGTAATAGCCCCTTCCCGGCGGGCCGCCGACCGGTAAACCCTGGCGGACGTTCGAATACGCGACCGGGGGAGCGGGATGAGCGGGCAGTTCGGTGTCGACCCCGACACACTGAGGGACCTGGCGGGCAAGTTCGACCGGGAGGCGAAGGATCTGGCCAAGCCGGTCGGGGAGTTCGCGGCGAGCGCGTCCGAGATCGGGGAGGCGTTCGGCCTGCTCGGTGTCTGCGACGGCGCGGCAAAGAAGTACGAGCAGCTGCTGGACCACACGGTCAAGGCACTCGGGAGCCTTCCGGATGTCCTCAGGAGCGACGGAGACCGGCTCCGTATCAACGCGACCAACTACACGGACTCGGACCGGACCGCCGTCGGCTACCTCCAGGACGCGACCCGGAGGGGGGCGGGTCCGGCGTGAGCATCAACAGCTGGATCGACGGCAAGGTGCTGGAGATCCTCCAGGCGTTCGGTGTGGAGCTCCCGGGCGGCAACGGCGACACGCTCCGCACGATGGCCCGTTCCTGGGACACCATGGGCAACGAGCTGACCGATCTCGTACACGCCCTCGACATCGCGATCGCGGGCGTCGACAAGCAGGGCTGGCACGGCGAGGCGCGGGACGCCTTCGAGCGGCACTGGGAGGAGCAGAGGCAGATCATCAAGCAGGTCGCGGCCAACTTCCACCAGGTGGCCGACGGGCTGCGGGCCTACGCCACCGAGATCGACGGGATCAACGAGGAGATCATCGACATCTGCGTCGAGATCGCCGAGATGGAGGTGGCCGGTGCCGCGCTGTCCTTCTTCACCGGTTTCCTCTCCGACCTCGTCGCCAACACGGCCGTGGCCACGCGGGTCGCCCGGATCGTCGACCTGGTCAAGCTGTTCACCTCGGCGGCCGAGAAAGTGGCGGCCCTGCTCGGGAAGTTCGTGGAACTCAGCGAGGAGACGGCCGCCACCCTGGAGAAGGTACTGACGACCGTGGCCAGGATCACGGCGGGCTTCGCCAAGAAGGGGGCCGAGAGTTTCGTCACCAACTTCACCGCCGACTCGGTCAGTCTGATGGCGAACCAGGCGGTCAACGGCAAACCGGTGACCGTCGGGGACGGCCTCACCGCCGGCAGCCGTGCCGCGGCCGGTACGGCCGCGTTCACCGCGGTCGCCGGAACGGCGGGAGGGCGGGTGGAGGGGACGGTCGGTGACATCCTGCGGGGTGACGGCCTCCTCGGCACCACGGTGAACGGCGCGGCGGGCAATGTGGCGGGCGGTCTCAGCGCCGACCTCATCGCCGGCCAGGATCCCTCGACGATCGGCCAGGACGCGCTCACCAACGCCGCCACGGGCGCCTTCGGCAACGCCCAGAACCACGGCGTCAACCACGCCCTGGAGGAGCACGGCAGCCTGGGCGGGGAGAACCTCAGCGAGCAGGGGAAGCTCGCCGACGGCTCCTTCAAGAACACCGTGGGCACCACCCTCAACACCGGTGTCTACGCCGCCGGCACGGGCATCGAGTCGGACATCCAGGACCTGACGAAGAACGAGAACGACAAGTGAAGGCTCTGACCGCCGTCCACCTCGCGGCCGTGTGGACCCCGAACCCGGCCCACCCCTACACCTGGGCCAAGTTCTTCGGCCTCCTGGCCGTGGTCCTCGGCTGCGTGATCGCCCTCATCGGCCTGTACGCGGGCTTCACCACCTGGCGCGGCCTCGCCCCGGACGGCCGCCGCAGGCAACTGCGCCCCGTCATCCTCGTCACAGGTGTCTTCCTGGTCATCGGTCTGGCGATCACGGCGTTCGGCGTCTGGCTGTTCTGAGCGCCTCGGCTCCCCAACCCCGTGCAACTCCCGTGAGCAACCTGTGAGTTGAGTAAAAGCCCAGACCGGTTTCGGTAAGCCGGAAGTCAGGATTCCGGGACGGCTCTGGTTGTCGCGTACTCAACAAGAGATGGTCTTGGCGGGCCGCCGCCCACACGCACTCGCACTGCCCCTGTTCAACACTTCTCAGGAGGCTGCACCTTGCGTACCACCACCCCCAACAGACCGTCTCACAGAGGCGGTTGGCGCCGCATAGGCACCGCCGCGGCCGCCACCGCCGCGCTCCTCCTCTCCGGCTTCGGCACCGCCGTACAGGCCGACGCGGCCACCACCGCGTCCACCAAGGTGACCTACGTCTCGACCCCCTGTGCCACCCCCAAGCACAAGGGCGACCTCACCTGCAAGTCCTACCGTGTCACCGGCGGGCTCACCGCCTTCCAGAAGATGCAGGCCGCGAAGACCGGCATCACCCCGAAGGCCGCCGACGCGTCCACCCCCTCCGGCTACAGCCCGACCAACCTCCGGTCCGCCTACGGCCTGACCTCCGCCGCCGCCTCCAACGGCTCCGGCGAGACGATCGCGATCGTGGACGCGTACAACGACCCGAACGCCGAGTCGGACCTCGCGACCTACCGCTCGTACTACGGCCTCTCCGCCTGCACCACGGCCAACGGCTGCTTCAAGAAGGTCAGCCAGACCGGCTCGACGACCTCGCTGCCCTCGTCCGACGCCGGCTGGTCCGAGGAGATCTCCCTCGACCTCGACATGGCCTCCGCGATCTGCCCGCTGTGCAACATCACGCTCGTCGAGGCCACCAGCGCCAGCTACGCCAACCTCGGCACCGCGGAGAACGAGGCCGTCGCGCTCGGCGCCAAGTTCGTCTCCAACAGCTACGGCGGCTCGGAGAGTTCTTCCCAGACGACGTACGACACCTCGTACTACAAGCACGCCGGTGTCGCCATCACCGTCTCCTCCGGTGACAGCGCCTACGGCGCCGAGTACCCGGCGACCTCCCAGTACGTGACGGCGGTCGGCGGCACCAAGCTGTCCACCTCCTCCACCACCCGCGGCTGGACCGAGTCCGTCTGGCGCACCTCCAGCACAGAGGGCACCGGCTCCGGCTGCTCCTCCTACGACGCCAAGCCGTCCTGGCAGACCGACACCGGCTGCACCAAGCGCATGGAGTCCGACGTCTCCGCGGTCGCCGACCCCGCCACCGGCGTCTCGGTCTACGACTCCTACGGCGTCACCGCCGGCTGGTACACCTTCGGCGGCACCAGTGTCTCCGCACCCATCATCGCGGGCGTCTACGCCCTGGCCGGCACCCCGGCCAGCGGCACCTACCCGGCGCAGTACCCCTACGACTACGCGGGCACCTCGTCCCTCAACGACGTGACGAGCGGCTACAACGGCTCCTGCTCGACCGCGTACTTCTGCACCGCCGAGACCGGCTACGACGGCCCGACGGGTTGGGGCACGCCGGAAGGCATCGCGGCCTTCGCCAACTGACGCGACAGCTTCGCCAACTGACGCGACCCCGGAAAGCGAGCGGACCCCGGCAGCAGCCGGGGTCCGCTCTCCTTTTCCCCACCGCCGCCGTGAGAACATCGTCTCGGCCACTCACCCGACCAGCCGTCAGAAACGGCCCAGGTCGCAGAAGGGGTCAACGACGGAACCACACGACTGGTTCCGCTCAGGCCTCATTGCCCGGCGTGACCTGCCGTGATACACAGAGTGACCGTGCATGCCAATCGTACGAAACCCGCCAATCAATGACGCCAAGTCGACATACGACGGCGGCATTGTCGGCGAGAATGAGCCTGACCTCTGCGCACCCGCAGGGGGAACTGCGGAACTACCCACCAGGGGCGGTGACTTACATGCTCTTTGCGGCCGACAAGGGAGACATCAACACCATCATCGGCGGGATCGCTCCGGACTGGGGCCCCTTCGGCAGCCTGGGCAACGAGGCCAAGGTGATGATCGAGGTCGTGATGGCGGTCGCCATCCTGCTCTGCCTCGGCATCGCGGTCTGGGGCGCGGCCAAGCAGCGCATCGGCGCGACCGCCCTCCGCGACACCTTCAGCGCGGAACAAGGCAAAGGCCTCATCATCGCCGGCCTGACGGGCGTATTCATCATCGGCTCACTGGGCACGCTCTTCACCATCGTGTACGGCATGGCCGTCTAGCAGGCGTTCTCTCCGGCCCCTCTACCCCACCCGCCCGTCGTGCCCACCGGCTGAGGTTGCGTTTCCCTGATGTCGAGTCACCACACCGCGCCCGCGCGGGTTCCAGCACGGCTACCGTCGTATGTCTACGAGGTGGAGAGGGCGTACGCGGCATGAGTCTCGACGACGAGCGCGAGGGCTCCGGCGGTTACGGAGGCACGGGTCAGACCCGCACCCGGCTGCCCGACGCGGGCGGCGGCGACGTGTACGGCGGCGCACGCAGAGGCGGCCGCTCGTCGTCCCGAGGCCTGGTCACGGTGGTGGGGGTCGTGGTCCTCCTCATCGCCGCGATCGCATTCGCGAACCGTGGAGGAGATGACTCCTCTTCAACGACCGGAAGCGCGGGCGACAAGCCCGACAGCTCTTCCACGGCGGCCAGCGGAACCAAGCCCGTGACGGGCAAGTCGGGTGCGATCGCGACCGGGTACGCGCACGACCAGCAGGGGGCGCAGAGCGCGGCAGCCAACTACGTCGTGGCCATGGGCTCGGCCGACATGTTCGACAAGACCAAGCGGGACGCCATCCTGGGGACCGTCATCGCCCCCGCCAGACTCGCGGACTTCAAGCAGGAACTCGACACCGCCTACACCCCGGCGTTCAACAAGAGCGTCGGACTGAACGAGAACGGCTCGACCCCACAGGGCTTCACCTTCGTGTCCCGTACGAGCCCGATCGGCACCAAGGTCACCGCGTCCTCGTCCGACAGCGCGACCGTGGAGGTCTGGTGCAGCGGCCTCCTCGGCCTGGCGGGCGAGAACTCGACGAACCCGGTCACCAACAGCTGGTTCACCAACACGGTCCAACTCCAGTGGACCGGCGGCGACTGGAAGATCGTCACGCAGTCCCAGAAGACAGGCCCGGCACCCGTCCCCGGTGACGACAAGGCCTCCAGCGCCGACGAGATGGCGAAGGCCGTCGAGGAGTACGGAGGGTTCACCTATGCCCGGTAAGCACCGCGTACTCAAGCTCGCCGCCACGCTGACGGCCGTACAGACGACGGCCGTGCTCCTGGCGAGCAGCGCCTTCGCCGCGCCCTCGCCGACCCCGTCCGCGAGCTCCAGCAGCGACCCCTGCCGGCTCATCTCGGGAAGCGCCCGGGCCCTGTGCGAGAGCGACCGCAACACCAAGCAGAGCGGCGGGTCCATCAGCAACGACCCGACCTCCACCCTCGACCCCCTCTCCTCCCTGGCGAAGGGCTGCGCCGAAGCCGCCTCCTGGACCATCAACAAGCTCAGCGGGGCCGTGAAGGACACCGCCGGTGTCGACTTCACCAACGAGAAGTTCCTTCAGCAGTACGCGGTCGTCTTCGCGGCGTCGACGATCCTCACGCTTCTCCTCTGGCTGCTGGCGGTGGCCAAGCGGGCCGTGCGGGGCGTGCCCCTCACCACCGCCATCTCCGAGGCCGTCGGCTTCCTCTGGCTGACCGTCCTCGCCTCCGCCTTCACCCCCCTGATCCTCTACACGGTCGTCTCCGCGGCCGACGGCGTGACCGACGTCCTCGCCAAGACCACCGGCAACCAGGCCGACACCTTCTTCGGCACCTTCTCCGGCGCCCTCAACAAGGGTGAGGACATCGGCGGCGGCCCGATCATGCTGATCGTTGTGTCGCTGGTGAGCATCCTCGCCGCAGGCGTCCTGTGGCTGGAGCTGGTCATCAGAGCGGCGCTGCTGTACGTCGGGGCCCTCCTCGGCACCGTCGTCTACGCCGGCCTCGTCGACAAGAACCTCTGGGGCCACGTCCGCCGCTGGGCCGGCATCATGATCGCCGTCATCCTGGTCAAACCGATCATCGTCATCGTGCTGGGACTGGCAGGCGCCCTGTCCTCCGACAACGGCCCCGACTCCTTCTCCGCCGTCGTCTCCGGCCTCGCCATCATCCTGCTCGCCATCTTCGCCAGCGCGATGATCTACCGCTTCGTCCCCGGCTTCGGCGACGAGATCGCCAGCGGTCGCAACAACCGCATCATGGCGGGCGCCGAGGGCAAGGCCGCCGCGGTCATCAGCTCCCCGGCCACCATGGTCGCGCAGGGCATCAAGACCCACAGCGCCCGCGCCAACGACAACGGGGGCGGCGGCCAGTCGTCCTCGGGCGGCGGCCCCCGCCCGGCCAACCCGGTCAGCGGCGGCGTCGCCGCCCACAGCACCCGCTCCTCGAACGGTGGCGGCGGCGGATCTGTCCCCTCCGCCGCACCCGCACCCCGTTCGTCGAGCCCGGTGAACACCCCGCACGCCGGCAACACCCGCAACAGCAGTACCAACCGCACGGGAGGTGAAGGGCGTTGACGACCGAGTCCCACCTGTCCCATCCGATCACGCCCCGCCGTACGTATCTCATCGGCCGCGCCCGGCCGAACGCGATCGTCGGCCGCAACCGCGAGTCCGGCGAGATCGCGCTGATCATCGTGGGCGCGTTCCTCGGCATGATGTGCGGGCTCCTGGTCCCCGTCCTCTCCCTGCGCATCGTGCTGCTGATGGGCTTTCCTCTGCTGGCGCTGATGGCGGTCTACGTGCCGTACAAGCACCGCACGTTCTACAAGTGGTTCGAGATCAACCGCAGTTACAAGCGCACCCTCAAACAGGGCACCCTGTACCGCAGCGGCGTCATGGAGGCCGGTACCCGCTACGACGGCCGTGAGGTCGAGATCGGCCCGCCGCCGGGGATCGGCCGCATCAACTGGCTCGCGGCCCCCTTCGGCCCCGACGAGATCGCCGTACTCCTCCACGCGGACCGCCGCACGGTGACCGCCGCGATCGAGATCGAGGGACCCGGCGTCGGCCTCCGTGACTCCGAGGACCAGGAAGCCCTCGTCGACCGCTTCGGCACCCTGCTGAAGCATGTCGCCAACGGGGACGGCTTCGTCACCCGCCTGCAGATGCTCGCCCGCACCCTTCCCGCCGACCCCGACGCCCACGCCAAGGACGTGGCCATGCGCGGCGACGAGAAGTCACTGCCGTGGCTGCAGACGTCGTACGACCAACTGCAGTCGATGGTCTCCACCAGCAGCGAGCAGCACCGCGCGTACCTGGTCGCCTGTATGCACTACACCCGCGAACTCGCGGCCGAGGCACAGGCCATGGCCCGCGCGGCCCGCCCGCAGAGCGGCCGCAAGGTCGACAGGGACGCGGGGCTGGCGGTCGTCATGGCCCGCGAGCTGACCGACATCTGCTCGCGCCTCCAGGAGGCCGACATCCGTGTGCGACAGCCGCTGGGCCAGGGCCGCCTCGCCTCGCTCATCCACTCCATGTACGACCCCGACCACCCCATCGACCACATCCAGGCGATGACCAAGCGCAACGCCTGGCCGGCCGAACTCGACGCCATGGAGCCGACGTTCCTCCAGGCGAAGACCCGGGAGTCCTCCACCCGCGCGCCCTGGTGCCACGCCACGGCCTGGGTGAAGGAGTGGCCGATGACCCCGGTGGGCGTCAACTTCCTGGCCCCGCTGCTGGTCCACACCCCGGACGTCATCCGCACGGTCGCCGTCACGATGGACCTCGAACCGACCGAGGTCGCCATCGAGCGCATGCTGACGGAGAAGACCAACGACGAGGCGGAGGCCAGCCGCGCCGCCAAGATGAACCGCACGGTCGACCCCCGTGACGTCGCCGCCCACAACCGCCTCGACCAGCGCGGCGAGGACCTGGCGAGCGGCGCGGCCGGCGTCAACCTGGTCGGCTACATCACGGTCTCCTCCCGCTCCCCCGAGGCCCTGGCCCGCGACAAGCGGACCATCCGGGCCTCGGCCGGAAAGTCGTATCTGAAGCTGGAGTGGTGCGACCGCGAGCACCACCGCGCCTTCGTGAACACATTGCCCTTCGCGACCGGCATTCGGAGGTAGGACCTGATGCGGGACCCGCTGTCCGTCCTCACCGACGCCTTCACGTCCTTCCTCTTCGGCAAGGTCGAGACGACCCGACTGCCGGTACGCACGTCGACAGGCCAGGCCCAGGCGGTCTACCTCCCCACGGCCGCCCCGGGCCTCGGCGACTCGGGCGTGATCATCGGCCGCGAGGTCTACTCCGGCAAGGGCTACATCTACGACCCCTTCCAGCTCTACGGCCAGCAGCTGCCCGCACCGCACTGGCTGGTCCTCGGCGAGTCCGGCAACGGCAAGTCGGCGCTGGAGAAGACGTACGTCCTGCGCCAACTCCGCTTCCGCGACCGCCAGGTGGTCGTCCTGGACGCGCAGGGCGAGGACGGGGTCGGCGAATGGAACCTGATCGCGGAGGAGTTGGGGATAACCCCCATCCGGCTCGACCCGATGGCAGCGCTGGACCACGGAATCCGCCTCAACCCCCTCGATCCGGCGATCACGACGACGGGCCAGCTCGCGCTGCTCCGGACGATCATCGAGGTGGCGATGGGCCACGGCCTGGACGAACGCTCCGGCTTCGCCCTCAAGGTCGCGCACGCCTTCGTCAACGAGACGATCGTCGAACGCCAGCCGATCCTCACCGACATCGTCGAGCAGCTACGGCACCCCGAGCCGGAGTCGGCCGAGGCGATGAACGTCGACATAGAGGACGTACGGGCGTGGGGGCTGGACGTGGCCCTGGTGCTGGACCGTCTGGTCGACGGTGACCTGCGGGGCATGTTCGACGGCCCCACGACGGTCGGCATCGACCTGGACGCGCCGCTCATCGTCTTCGACCTGTCCCACATCGACCGCAACTCCATCGCCATGCCGATCCTGATGGCGATCGTCGGCGTGTGGCTGGAGCACACCTGGATCCGCCCCGACCGGAAGAAGCGCATCTTCCTGGTCGAGGAGGCCTGGCACATCATCAACAGCCCCTTCGTGGCGCAGCTGTTCCAGCGGCTGCTGAAGTTCGGCCGACGGCTGGGTCTGTCCTTCGTGGCGGTCGTCCACCACCTGAGCGACGTCGTCGACGGCGCCGCGGCGAAGGAGGCGGCGGCGATCCTGAAGATGGCGTCGACGAGGACCATCTACGCCCAGAAGGCGGACGAGGCGAGGGCGACGGGCCGGGTGCTGGGCCTGCCCAGGTGGGCCGTCGAAATCATCCCGACCCTCACCCCGGGCATCGCCGTCTGGGACGTCAACGGCAATGTCCAGGTCGTCAAACACCTGATCACGGAGACGGAACGCCCGCTGGTCTTCACCGACCGCGCGATGACGGAGTCGTCCGCCGACCGCGAGCTGGCCGACGACGCCCTGCGCGCCGCCGAGCTGGAGGCGGAGGAACGGGCGGCGGCCTTCGTGGAGCAGCACCTGAGCGACTTCGACGGCACGTCCGAATCGACGGTGGCGTAGCGGGAGGCGGACGTGGTGAGACCGGACGACCGACGGCTTCGACGGGACGATCGGGAGGGACAGGGCGGCATCCCCGACGGGCTGTTGGTCGGCATACTCGCCTTCCTGCTCGGCATGACCCTGCTGGTGTGGTCGGCGACGGGCCTGGCAGGCCTGTTCTCCAAGGGCTCCTGGCCCGACGGCGTCACCTTCACCCGCACCCCCCTCGCCATGCGACACCTCATCGGACAGCCGCACGACATCCCGGGGGCGTGGCCGAACACACCGGAGGCGCAGCTCTCGGGGTACGGGCTGTTCTGGGGGCTGTTCATCGGCCAGCTGATGGTGCTGCTCGTGCTGACCGTGTTCGTGATGGGGACGGTCGCACGGTGGCGGGCCCAGCGGATGCGACGCAAGGTGGAGCGGGCGGCCGCCATCGAGAGGGCCACGGCAGCGGCGACCGTGCCGGAGCCCGAGCCGACACCCCGGCCGACGGAGGTGTACGAGGCGCCGGTACCGCACGAGGTACCGGTACCGCGGGCGGAGCCCACCCTCGCGCAGCCCACGGAACCGGACCGATTCGAATCGTCCGTCCTGCACTACGGCTCACCCGCGACCCGCCAGACCACCGCGACCCAGGCCGTCCGCGACGCGGAAGGCCCCGTCCTCGTGGTCACCTCGAACCCCGCCGTCTGGTCGGACACCAAGGACGCCCGCTCCAAACTGGGCCCGATCCTCCTCTACGACCCCACCCACCTCTGCGACACCCCGGCCCGCCTCCACTGGCCCCCCACAGCCGGCTGCGAGGACAAACAGACCGCGACCTCCAGAGCCGCGGCCCTCCTCGCTCCCATCCGCCCCACGGCCAAACTGGACGAGGCCCTGGCGGACACAGCGGAAACGCTCCTTCGGACCTACCTCCATGCGGCCGCCATCGACGGCCGCACCATCCGTCATGTCCACCGCTGGACCCAGGGCAGCCAGGTCCAGGACGCGGTCCGCATCCTCCGTACGAACCCCAAGGCCTCCCCCGGCTCCGCGGGCGAGCTCGAGGCCGCCCTCACCGCCCACCCCGAACGCCGCGACATGGCACAGGAGCTGACGAGCCGAGCCCTCGCCGCCCTCTTCACGGTCAACATCCGCGAGGCCTGCACACCCAACCGAACCGATGCACTCACCTTGGATTCCTTCGTCGACGAAGGGGGCACGCTTTATGTGGTGGGGGAATCCATCGAGGACCCCAGGACCAACCCAGGCGCGATGCCCCTCCTGACGGCCCTCGTCTCAAGCGTGGTCGAGCGTGGCCGGCGCATGGCCGAACGGTCATCCTCCGGTCGCCTCGACCCACCACTGACGCTTGTCCTCGACGACGTCGCCGCGGTGGCTCCGCTTCCCCAGCTCCCTGAGCTACTGACCACGGGAACGGAGCGAGGCCTGCCGACCCTGGCTCTGCTCCGCTCCCGGGAACAGGGCAGGGCCCGCTGGCCGCACGACGAGCTGCCGGTGTAGCCCGTCAGCTTTCGTCGCGCTCCAGGGCGAACTCCAGCTCGGACTCTCCGGAAGCCTGCTCCAACGGCACCATCGCCCCTGTCGGCACGAACCCGACCTTCCGGTACAGCCGCTGAGCCCGCCCGTTGTCCTCGTGCACGATGAGCCGCACCCGCTCGGCACCCTGCGCCCAGGCCCACTCCAGGCCGGCGTCGAAGAGCACCTCGGTCAGCCCGATCCCCCGGTGCTCGTCCCGTACGAACACCCCGACGACATGCCCTTGCTTCCGCTCGACCGGGAATCCCGCCCAGTCCGTGGACCCGGCTTCCTCCATCAACACGGTGAGCGTCCCGACCCACTCCCCGTCCGGTCCCTCGGCAATGATCTGCTGCGCACCGAACGCCCCCTCGCAGGCGCCGACGGCACGCTCCTGCCAGAAGGAGTCCGGATGGGCAGCGGCCTGCTCATAGGTCTCCAGAAACGCGAGATGCGCGACAGGATCCCGCAGGGCGACAAGCCGGAGCGCCTTCGCCTCCGGCCACTCGTCGGCGTGTATGGAACGGACCTTGTAGTTCATGCCAGCCACCGTAGCCGAAACGCAGAAAACCCCCGTACCGAATAAACGGTACGGGGGTTTTCGCAAAGATTGTTCGGCGGCGTCCTACTCTCCCACAGGGTCCCCCCTGCAGTACCATCGGCGCTGTAAGGCTTAGCTTCCGGGTT